>JBFMDD010000091.1:0-19378 GCA_040754115.1 bacterium | reverse complement strand
TATCAGATTGTCAAGCAAAAAAAGAAGCGAGGGCAAAAAAATATTTAACCTCTCACTCAATCTATCATAACTACTTGTCAACTATGAGGTTCTTGCCAGCCTTTTGCTACTGTCTGAATCACAGTTAAAAAATTTTTTTCTTGACACTCATTAGGATTTAGGATAAAATGTTAAAAAACTTTCATAGGAATTGATGATGAGCAAAGAAACAATAACTTATTTTTGGGCAAAAACTACTTTGGATGGGAAACGATGTATTTCTGTCCCATTTTCTATAATTGAGAGGATAAAGAGGAATGATGTATATCTATCGTTACTGGGGTAAAGCGTCTTCTTCAGAAGAAAGCAAGCCTGCTTACCATTTGCTGCCATATCACTGTTTGGATGTGGCAGCGGTGGGATGGGTGTGGTTGAAAACAAGATGACGCATTACACTCACGTATTGCCTGCTTGATTAGCAGGGACAAAGACGGCAAGTATCTTAATAGTGTTG
Organism: bacterium; assembly: GCA_040754115.1. Taxonomy (GTDB): domain Bacteria; phylum UBA9089; class CG2-30-40-21; order CG2-30-40-21; family SBAY01; genus JBFMDD01. The sequence continues at coordinate 18,885 of JBFMDD010000091.1, read as the reverse complement.
TTGGATTTTTCCTTGCTCTTCATGACCTTGGAAAATTTGACATCCGGTTTCAGTCCAGAGTGCCTGAAGTGAGAAATCTTATTTGGCATGATCTGAACCAGAACGACTTGCTTTTAAGCCCAAGCAATATTACTGAGTATAACCATGGCAAAGCAGGGTACGATATTTTCGTCAAATTCTATACCCAGTTTCTCGGCTTAGAATCTCAGGATGAAGATGTTCTTGATAAATGGAAGCCGTGGATCGCAGCGGTCACTGGCCACCATGGAATCATACCCAGGCAGGCGGACTGGCATAAACCCAGCTCTGAGCAAAGTATAATCGAGCACGACCATCAGGCACGAATGGAATGGTTCAAGGCACTGAGAACTCTTTTTTGGGGTGATGACAAAAGCACTCCTTTAATTCCTGAATTATCTCAAGAAAGTATCGCATTCATTGCTGGTTTCTGCTCGGTTGCAGACTGGATAGCCTCTAATGATTTGTTTGTCCAATGGATTGACGATGAAATCCCATTGGAGCATTACTTCGAAGAAGCAAAAGAGCATTGCCGAAAAACAGACATCCTTAAAAAAGTCGGGGTAGTTGGGTGTCAGCCTTCATCCTATGGTGGTATTTCATCTCTTCTATCAAATAAAGATAATCCCCGCCAGATTCAGACGCTCATTGATGATATGTTGCCTGAAAATGGGCTTTTGATTATCGAAGCTCCTACTGGATCGGGCAAGACAGAAGCAGCTTTGGCACTTGCCTGGAAGTTGATTGACAGCGGCCAGGCGGACTCAATCGTATTTGCCTTACCTACTCAGGCAACAGCCGATGCAATGCTTGAACGGATAGAGAATCTTGCACCTGTTTTGTTCAAAGGCGGCGATGCCAATCTGGTACTTGCCCACGGCAAGGCAAAATATAATGAAAACTTTGCCAACCTCAAAGCGGCAGGTAGGCCGGGTGCTGCCCAAAAAGGAAATGAAGGTGCCGTACAATGTGCACAGTGGATATCTTCAAGCCGTAAGCGTGTTTTTCTTGGTCAAATTGGAGTTTGCACCATCGATCAGGTGCTGCTTTCTGTTTTGCCTCTGCGCCACAATTTTGTCAGAAGTTTTGGTCTGATGAAAAGCGTTCTGATTGTTGACGAAGTACATGCTTACGACCGTTATATGTATGGTTTGCTGGAAGAGGTGCTAAAACGGCAGAAATCAGCTGGAGGATGTGCTATACTTCTTTCTGCTACACTTCCGGCTGTCCAAAAACAGGAGTTGTTCAAAGCATGGCATGAAGAAAGCAGTGCAATGATAACGGATAATGCCCCATATCCCCTCATAAGCAAAATCTCAGTCTCCGGTGAAAATTCAGCCATTTCGGTTACATCTGATGAAATGCCGCCGGAGCGTGTAGTCCATATTGAGCTTGCCGTTTCGGATAACATGCAGCCTGATGAACCCATTGTTACCAGATTGCTCGATGCTGCCAGAGGTGGAGCGCTGGTGGCTGTAGTATGCAACCTCGTTAAGGATGCCCAGAAAACGGCGAAAAAACTCCGTTCGATTACCTCAAATTCAAGTATTCGAATTGATATTTTTCATGCCAGATATCGATTCAAAGATCGTCAGAAAAGAGAGAAGATTGTGAAAGAAATGTATGGCAAATCAGCTCCCAGAGGAAGCGGCAGAATCCTTGTAGCCACGCAGGTCGTAGAACAGAGCCTTGATCTCGATTTCGATTGGCTCCTTACCCAGCTATGTCCGGTAGATTTACTCTTTCAGCGTATGGGTCGTATGCACCGTCACGATCGCCCCCGTCCCGCAGGATTTGAAAAGCCGATATGTACAGTGCTTATATCCGAAAAAGATGATTTCGGTACACATGAATGTATATATCAAGATGCGCGCGTCTTGTGGCGCACACGGGAATTGCTCAAAAAACAAGGTGATGAAATTCGCTTTCCTACGGCCTATCGGGAATTGATAGAAGCAGTATATGGAAAAGCAGCGTGGGATGATGAACCGGATTCAGTGATTGGCAAAAGCCTTGCGTTCAGACAAGAACAAGAAAGGCTGTGGTATGATGCCCAGCAGAGAGCAACCATTGGAATGAATCCGTTTGCTGATACTGATCAAAATGCAGCTACCCTGACCCGCGGCAGTGAAATGAGTCTGACTGTGGTACCAATACAAGCCGGGGTTACAAAGAAAACCTTATTAGATGGCGAATGTCTATTTGATGTAAATGAATTCCAGCGGGATGAATTGTTGAATATGAATACTATTTCTGCCCCGGCTGGATGGAAAGAATGGTTGCCATCGTTTGAAGACGGATATATCTATCTTCCTATGGAGAATGTTGAAGAAGGTTGGGTCTGGAGGCAGGGAAAGTATTCATTGAAATATACAGAAGATTTTGGTTTGGAACAATTGGAGGAAAAAGAATGAATCTACTAAAAGACCCTTGGATTCCGGTAAGAGATGGAGCTGATTTTCATCAGATAACTTACAAAGAACTGCTTTGCTCAGAACAACCAGAATATCAAGTGGCACTGCCGCGGGATGATTTAGAACTGGCCTGTATACAGATGCTTGCCTCATTAACCCAGGTCATATTCATGCCTGCGGACAAAAAGGAATTACGCACAAGAATTAAAATACCACTCACAGAGCAGGAATATGAGGCCAAAGTTACAAAATATGAAGACTGGTTTGATCTAGCACATCCAAAGTGGCCCTTTATGCAGATAAAAGGAGTGATTGGTGAATGGACTAGTATCCAGAAACTAATGATTGGGATGCCAGAAATTACAAGCAAATCCCCAAGTGCACACGCATTTTTTAATGAACCTACGGAAATTCGTTCAGTTTGTTCTGGTATAACTGCAATCGCATTGTTCAATCAGGCATCCAATAGCCCCAGTTTTGGACGCGGGTTCAAAGGTAGTCTGAGAGGTGCTGGACCAATAAGTACAATGGTTATGAGTACTAACCTACGCAAAACTGTTTGGGAAAATGTGCTTCATGAAGATAGTGTCCGTGCTCTTATACCATGGTACGATAAAACAAAGGAAAATGATAAGCCGGTTTGGGTTGTTCCGATTCCTAAAGGCGATGTTCAAGCTCATTCAATAGGACTTCTTAGAGGGTTGTTTTGGCAACCAGCACATATCGAATTAGTAAAGGCTGATGAACCAATGTCTTGTGACTTGGTGGGCGGGGCTGTCCAAGAATGCTATGAAGGTTTCAGAAAGAAACGCTACAATTATGATTTAAAGGGCACATGGCCGCATCCGTATAGCCCTCGTCAATTCGAGAGTGATGGTTCGATAAAATATCTGGCTTTTAAGGGTGATGATCCTGCTTGGACGCAAATGAGCGAATTTCTTTTCAATACTGCTATTGATCGAAAATCTGGATATTCGTCTGCAGCAGTGGTGGCACAACATAGTGATTCTTCCTTTTGATGTTCCCCACAGGCGTGGGGATGAACCCCTCCCGCTTCCCACCTCCCACCTCCCAATCATGTTCCCCACAGGTGTGGGGATGAACCGCTTGCTGGACAGGTACGCTTACATCCTTCCATATGTTCCCCACAGGTGTGGGGATGAACCCTTTTTTCAACTTAAGGATACAAAAAACTGCTTGACAAAGGATAAACTTATAGTGTATCTTAAATGAGAGATGTGTCAGGAAAATGAAAAGAGGATGAGTTTTATTGAACATTTAGAGGAATTACGCTCACGAATCATTAAATGTGTGATTACTGTATTTGTCTTTTCGTGCATCTCATACCTCTTTGTCAAACAGATATTAGCCTATGCTGTTAAGCCAGTTGGAAAATTTGTCTTTCTTAGTCCACAAGAGGCATTTTTTTCATACCTTATTTTAACTCTTTTTATGGGTTTGTTCCTCTCTTCACCAATAATTATCTTTCAAATCTGGAGATTTGTCTGTGCAGGATTATTAAGGCATGAAAGGAAATATCTTTTAATTTATGGCCCTATTTCTTTCATTCTATTTGTTGGAGGAATGACTTTTGCCTTCTTTTTAATATTGCCAATTGGGGTAAGGTTTTTATTAAGTTTTGGAACGGATTTTTTACAACCAATGATTTCCATCAGTCGATACATATCTTTTGCAGGTATGTTACTCTTAGGATTTGGGATAGTATTTCAATTACCATTAGCGATTTTATTTTTAACGCAGGTAGGTTTGGTCAGTACATTAGCGTTACGGCGCAATAGAAAATATGCTATTCTACTTACATTCATTATCTCTGCTATACTAACCCCACCTGATGTCCTGTCACAAATTTTAATGGCTCTACCAATATTATTATTACTTGAAATTAGTATCTGGGTAGCAGTATTAGTAGAGCACAAAAGAGTGAAGAGGAAAATAGAATCTACGAAACGGTTCATTTTATCGTTTTTCCTATGATTTCTCTCGGATATTTATTTGTAAGCGTCCACAGAAAATTGAAATTGGAAATTAGAAATTGGGCTTTTACTTCTCTCCCTAATTTCTAATTTCAACTCTCTTTTCTATCCGCAAGCTTTCAAACAAAAGTGAACCGTCCCGAATCTACTTGAGTACTATTTTTCATCCTCTCATAAGCCAATGTAATGGATCTACTGGCTCACCATTAACCCTTATTTCAAAGTGTAAATTATATCCTTCATCACAAAAAGGATTGCCTACCTTCCCTATTGGAGTGCCTTTAGATACCTTCTCATTAACACAGACGAGAATTTTTGATAAATAGGCATAAAGGCTATAAAGCCCATTACCATGGTCAATCATAACTAACATCCCATATCCTTTAAACCAATTGGCAAAAACTACCTTCCCTTCCTTTATTGCGGTAACTGTCTCTCCGTTAGCAGCTGAAATATCAATTCCTTTGTTCATTACATAAGCATCGAATTTTGGATGTTTATATTTACCAAATGCACGATACAGCTTTCTATTCTTCACAGGCCAGGGTAAATCCCCGCTCCCTCGAAGTATATATTGACCTGTTTGTCTCTTCTTTGCCTCTAAAGTTTCAATTAATCGTTTTAATTCTAATGAGTCGCGTTCTAATCTGGCTATTTGTTGTTGATACAGAGATTTTTTACCTCGAATCTCATCTAAAAGTCGTTCTCTATCTTTCTTCAATCTTTGTTGTCTATCCAAAACCCTCTCTTGAGAACTTTTTATTTTAGCTATCTTATCATGTTTAGATTGTAATATTTTTTCTTTTTGCAAATAGGTATTCTTTTTTCCCTTTATATCATTAATCAATTCGGTATCTGCTTTAGCAATTAGAGCCATAAAATATAGGTATTTAGACATCTGTGTAAAATCTTCCGTATTAAATAAAATCTCTAATAAGTTCCCTCTTCTATATTTATAGATAGCATTAAGTCTTTTAAGGAAGACACCTTGCCTATTCTTCAATTCCAAGCTTGCAGCATAAATACTTCTTTTAGTTCTGCAAACATCCTTATACACATTGGCTAATTGTATTCTCAAGCTATTTAATTTCTTCCCGCCACTTTTAAGCTCTCTTTCAACCCGAGAAAGTTCTCTTAAGGTATTTTTCTCCTTTCCACTTATTTGTTTTAATTTATATTTCTTTTCATTTATATCTTTTGTAACATTATAGAGTTTACCTTTTTCTTTGATAATGGCTGAACTTATTGAATCCTCCGCATATCCATAGATACAACTTATGAGTAAAAAAGATAAGATTAAAATTATTTTATCTCTCCTCATTTTCAAAATTCCTCCCTTATTTTTGGTAACTGGTTAAATGGTAATTGGTTAAATGGGTAGCTAATTACCAATTGTTATTTTTTAGGTTTTAAGAAATAATGCAGGGATAGAAAACTGCCCAAACATCCTAATAAAGCACTTGTTAAGAGTATTGCGAGTATAAATTCTAATGGAATAAATTTAATTGATATAAGTTGAAAGAAAACATCAGATACCCATAATTTAACAATAACAAATTTATATAACACCCATAATAAGCTAAGAGCAACTCCGCCACTTATTACTCCTTGTAATGTTCCTTCTATTAGTGCTGGGAAGCGAATAAACCAGTTTGTAGCTCCGACTAATTTCATAATTGCTATTTCTTCTTCACGAGCAAAAAGGCCTAATTCAATCGTATTTGAGATAATTATTAAAGTTGCCAGGCATAAAACAATTCCTATGCCTATAATTATTATTCTAAATCCATGAGTAATTTTGGCAAGTAGATTAACAATCTTCTGTCCATAATCAACATCTTCTACTAACTCAGATTCTTGAATTTGCTTAGCTATCTTACTTAACTCCTCCCATATAAAATCTCCTGGTTTTACCTTAACATCTAAATAATTAGGTAAAGGATTAGCAGGTAGGTTATTTAAGATATCCTTATTTTCTCCTAAGTTTTCTTTAAACTTTTGTAGCGCTTCCTCTTTGGATACATAAACTACCTGGCTAACTTGGTCTATCTCTCCTATTGTTTTCTCAAATTCAATAATTTCTGCTTCAGATAGTCCATCTTTTAAATAAACTATGATAGCTGTTCTTTTAACTAAAAGCTCTACCACGCCTTTTAGGTTAGTAGTAAATAGCAAAAACAGGCTCAGGATAAATAAAGTAACACTGATTATTCCAATACTTGCATAACTCATTAAGCCTGCTCGTTTAAAATTTACAAGAGCCTCTTTAATAAAATATTTAGTAGTATGAAATCCCATTAATTAACTCACCATTTGCAATATGAATTATTCTTCCTCCAAACCTATTTGCTAATTCCAAGTCATGAGTAGCTATAATTACTGTTGTCCCTTGTTCATTTGCCTCAAGGAAAAGGTTTATGATGCCATTAGTCAATTGTGCATCTAAATTTCCTGTTGGCTCATCCGCTAAAAGGATTGGAGGGTCATTTATTATTGCCCGTGCTATTGCTACTCGTTGTTGTTCTCCACCAGATAATTCATGTGGGAAACAAGACTTTTTTTGGGTCAATTCAACGATATTTAATGCCTTAATAGTTCTTTTATAAACTTCACTTTCTTTTGTACCAATTACTCTTAATGCAAATGCTACATTATCAAAGACTGATTTTGAATATAACAACTTAAAATCTTGAAATACTACTCCAATGCGTCTTCGTAAGTAAGGTATATTTCGATTAGGCATATTACTAACCTCTCTATTTGCTACATAAACAAATCCTGAGCTTGGGCGTTCATCTCCATAAATCATTCGTAAAAGAGTAGTTTTACCTGCTCCCGAAGGCCCTACCAAAAATATAAATTCTCCCCGTTCTATCTTAATGGTAATATTATTTAATGCGCGTATTCTGTGCTCATAAATTTTAGTCAGATAACGGAATTCAATCATTTTAGTTCTCCTGAAAATAATTTTCACCGCAGAGACGCAGAGAATTTTTAAAAAGGAGTGACACCACTTGTGGTGTCATGACAGCACAAGTGCTGTCACTCCTTCCATTTCTCCTGAAAAATAACCTCTTCTGTCCCACTCACTGAGGGGATTAAGGGGAGGAGCCTTTGCTTTTCTTAATCCGTCAGTACCAGAGAGTTCCACCTTCCTACCCCCCGTCAGTGGGTGAGAACTGCCTGCCTACTTGAGCCCGATTTTCATCCTCCTTTGTGCCCACTCCCTGTGGGCATGAGCGTTCTCCTGTAAATAGAGCAAAGACTCATTTAGCTACTGTCTACTATTTTTATCTTCTTCTAATATGAACATGAGAAAAGATAGGTCTTGTTTATCTTTTGGTCTTATGCTTTGTTTAGTCTTTATCATTGTAGGTATATCTGCTATAGGGATATTAACCCCCCGGAATTCAAAGTATTCTATTCCTGCATCTTTGTATGTTACATCACAAGCCTTTTTTAACAAATCTATAACAATCTCATCTGCTATCTTCACTACTTCATATTTCTCTACATCATCATTAGCCAGGTCTCTAATTGCATTATCGGGTAAGAAAGAAAGTGCTTTTTTTATTTTTGCAATATTATCAATCGAAGTGTCTACAAGCAAGTCAACATCTTCTGTAGCTCTTGTAAGTCCGTAGTAATTCATTGCAAAACCACCAATGAGGACATATTTTACATCATTTTCATCTAGTTTTTTACAAACAGTAACCAAATCATCTATTGTTGGAGGTCTGGTTTTTTGCCTCTCAACATCCTCCAGTGCCATTTTTCAGCCTCCTCAAAGGTCTTAAACCTAAAAATGCCTGCTGGTAAAAAAATCTTATCCTTCCTAAATTCTATAATTAGCTTAAAAAACTCATTTAATCTCTCACTAAACCCTTTTTTGGGTTTTTCTATCTTTCCTATAATCTTCATTTACTATCCCCTTCTTGTATCTGCTAAATTACTTCTCGCCATGATGCAATGCTCACCAAAATATAATTTTTTCTGTTATTTTTATTCCTTGCGTTATGGCGTGCTTTGCCTGAACCCTTTTTTTCTTCTCATTACTTCTTTGACTGCCTTGACGATATGAGTAGATTTCATCTCAAATCTTTCTAACAACTTATCTGGTGTTCCCGAGAAGCCAAATCTATCTGCTACGCCAATTCTTTTCATTGGCACCGGATAATTTTCCCCTAAAACCTCTGCCACTGCACTTCCTAAACCGCCTATGATTGAATGTTCTTCACAAGTTACAATTGCGCCTGTTTCATGTGCAGCCTGAATGATTATATCTTTATCAATTGGTTTGACAGTACTCATATTGATGATTCTTGTTTTAATTCCTTCTTTTTCTAACTCATCCGCGGACTGTAAAGCCTCAAAAACCATCAGTCCAATAGCAATAATAGTTGCCTCATCTCCATCCCTTATAATAGCTCCTTTGCCAATCTTAAATTCATAATCATCTGAAAACACAATTGGGAATTTTGCCCTTCCTAATCTAATATAAAATGGGGTAGGAATCTTAGTAGAGGCAATAATGGCTTTTTCAGTTTCTATACCATCCGCTGGCACTACGACACACATATTAGCTAAACTTCGCATCAGAGCAATATCTTCAATTGCCTGATGCGAGGCACCATCTTCTCCTACTGATATACCCGCATGAGAGACTACAATCTTAACATTAAGATTTGGCCAGGCAATAGAGGTTCTAACCTGGTCAAAAACCCTTGCAGAACCAAATACAGCAAAGGTAGAGGCAAAAACCGTCTTGCCACAAGTAGCTAATCCTGCTGCAAATCCCATCATATTTGCCTCTCCTATCCCAAAATTAAAAAATCTATCCGGAAATGCCTCTTTAAACATAGAGGTTCTCGTAGAAGATGAACAATCTGCATCTAAAACAACTATCTCCTTATTTTCTTTGCCTAACTTTACCAATGTTTTACCATAGGCATCTCTTGTAGCCATTAATTCTGCCATAATTTATAGCCTCCCTTTTTAATATATCGACATTTAAAGTTCAATACTTAATTCATGCTAATTCTAAAAGAGCCTTTTCTTCCTCCTCTTTAGTAGGTGCCACGCCATGGTAGCCTACCTTTCCTTCCATAAAAGATACTCCTTTTCCTTTAATCGTATGAGCTATTACCATAGTTGGTTTATCCTTTGTATTTTTAGCCTCATTTGTTGCTTGTATTATTTCTTTCATATTATGGCCATCAATTTCGATTGTATGCCATCCAAATGCCTTAAATTTATCTACCACTGGTTCAATACTCATCACCTCAGCTATCAGGCCATCGATTTGTAATTTGTTATAGTCTAGGAAGGCACATAGGTTATCTAACTTATAATGTGCACAAGCCATAGCTGCTTCCCAGATTTGCCCTTCTTGTATTTCACCATCTCCTAAAACAACATATACAGTAAATTTTTTGTTGCTAAGTTTACCAGCTAAAGCCATTCCTCCTGCTACGGATAGTCCTTGTCCAAGAGAGCCACTTGACATTTCTACGCCTGGTGTAGCAAGCATATCTGTATGTCCTTGAAGAAAGCTATCTAACTTGCGAAGTTGCATTAACTCAGAAGTTGGGAAATAACCACTTAAGGCTAATGCAGCATATAGGGTGGGGCAAGAATGCCCTTTAGAGAGGACAAATCTATCACGCTCTGGCCATTTGGGTTCATTAGGCCGATGATTCATAATTTTAAAATAAAGTGCAGTGATTATATCTGTGCAGGACAAAGACCCGCCTGGGTGTCCAGAACCAGCTTCAGTTAACATCTTTATTATCCATCTCCTTATTTCCTTTGCCTTTCCTTCTAATTCCTGAATAGTCTCTTCTTCTATTGATATTATGGTTGACATTTCTTACTCCTTTCTTTAAAGTTGGTTAATAAATTTCTGTTTTTCTATATTTTATCTTTGTTATCATAATTACAACAACTTCTTTACCAGATGGCATGCTACAAAATGGTCTTTGTTAATCTTCTTTAATTCAGGTGCATACTCCCTACATTCAGATTTAGCCTTCTCACATCGAGGATGGAATCTACATCCTGATGGAGGATTAATTGGACTGGGTACATCACCCGATAAAACCTTTATCTTACCTCGCACTTGAGGGTCTGGTACAGGGATACTGGAAAGTAACCTTTGGGTATATGGATGAGCTGGATTGCTATAAAGTTGAGAAGTACTTGCTAACTCTACTATTTTGCCTAAGTACATCACTGCAACCCTGTCGCTCATCTGTCTTACCATTCTCAAGTCGTGTGAGATGAAAATATAAGTCAATTTCAGTTCTTGTTGTAAATCCTGAAGTAAATTAATAATCTGAGCCTGAATAGATACATCCAACGAAGAAATAGGCTCATCTAAAATAATAAGTTTTGGCGAAGTAGCTAATGCCCTTGCAATACCTATTCGCTGCTGCTGTCCACCACTAAATTCATGTGGGTAGCGATTGATCCAATCTGGTGATAGTCCAACTAATTCTAATAAATAAGCTACTTTTTCTTTTTTCTGTCTTCCTTTAGCTAACCTATGAATAGTCAATGGTTCTGAAATTATATTTCCAATCCTAATTCGTGGATTTAGGCAACTATATGGGTTTTGAAAAACCAACTGCATTTCCTGGCGAAGATTACGCATCAAATTTTTGTCTAAAGCAAAAATATCTTTATCTTCAAAATATACCTTCCCAGATGTAGGGGATATGAGTCTTAAAATCACTTTTGCAGTAGTAGATTTTCCACACCCACTTTCACCTACTAAACCTAAAGTTTTACCTTTTTCCAAATCAAACGAAATATCATCTACCGCGGCTACTTTGTATGATTTTCCAAAGACACCCTTTTTTACCTGGAAATATTTTTTTAAATTTTTAACCTGGAGAAGCATTTATTTCTTTATGCACTTTTCAATTTCAAATTTAAGATTGCAACCATTCAGTATCAATTTCCATTGGTTAAGAATATCCCTTCCTAAAAGAATACTCTTGCCGGGAGACGATATTACCTCTCTTTCATATTTATAACCAGCTACTTCAAAATTCACTTTGAAAGTTGGTCGCTTTTTGGGTACGCCATCAAAACTTTCTACTTCCACATTCTTTTCTGTTTTTACTCCAACTCTCCAAAGAATTGAATGAGGAATCAAGGTAACATCTGCCCCTGTGTCTATCTTTGCCCATCTTTTGATTTTGAAAGGGGATCTTAATAATCCAGTAGATGGGAAAAAAGTAATATTTAATCCTGGTGCCAGTGGGGAGATGGATTTATTATAGTCATACCTTGGCATTTCAAATTTCCTCCTTCTTTATTTTCTTAACAGTCTTCTCTTTTGAAAATCAAGTTTATACATGGTAGGTTGGAATTTTCTCTCCAACCTTCCTGATATAAATAATGGTATCTTCCCCAAACTTCTAATATGCTTCTTTTACAACCTCATCCTCATCTTTACCATGAGCGATAACTTTACCCTCTAAGATTGCCACAACCTCTCCAGGATGTTTTTCTAAAAGATTTCCTTCCATTTGTAGATAAGCTTCTTCCTCCTTCTCAAACTGTTTTAGTATTACCTCTTCTTGTTGGGCAAAGAGACGAGTTAAAGTAGTCTCTATTTTCTCCTTCAGATCTTCTACGAGTGAATCACTTTTTATTATATAATCACCAGCACCTAATTCTTTCGCTTCTTTAATTGTTTTCTCATCTTTAACCACACTAACCATTGTTACCCATGTATCTGGATGAGATTGCTTGATAGTCTTTAGTACTTCCTTCCAACTCTTTCCTGGCATCCTAATATCCAATGTAACCAGGTCAAATCCATTGTCCTTTATTTTTTTTAAGGCTTCATCTCCATCTTCAGCCATTTCTACCCCGTATCCTTCCTCTTGCAAATCCTGCTTCAAAGTTTCTCTTAAATCTTTTTCATCATCAACTACTAATAATGATCCATCTATCATTTTCATTTTCATTTTTTTCACCTCCTTTCGAGAGGCAATTTGATAGTAAAAGTTGTTCCCTCTCCAACTTTGCTGTTAAACTCTATATCTCCCTTATGATTTTTAATAATTCTATGGCTTATAGCTAACCCCAAGCCTGTACTCCCTTCACCCTTTGTGGTAAAGAAAGGTTCAAATATCTTATTGTAATTTTCTTCCAGAATACCACATCCAGTATCAGCAAATACTATTTGAATAAATTTTTTATTTTTAAGGGTAGAGATAGTTAATTCACCTCCATCTGGCATTGATTGAATAGCATTTAGTATGATATTTAAACATACTTGTTCAAGCTGTCTCGGATCAGCCTGAATATCTGGCAAAGACGGATTTAACTTTTTATTGAGCTTTATATTAGAGCTGGTCATTTGGCCCTCTACCAGGATTAGTGAATTTTCAATTATGTCATTTACATTGACTGATTTAATCTCTAAAGGGAACTCTCGGGCAAATGTCAGAAGCCCTTCTATAATCATCATGGCTTTTTTCGCCTGTCGCTCAATCCTATTTAAGTGTTCTATTGCAGGAGCATCTTTAGAAAATTTCTTTATTAATTCTTTAGCATTTATAGAAATTATCACTAATGGATTCTTTACTTCATGAGATACATTGGCTGACAGCTCTCCAATGAGGGATAATCGCTCAGAATGGATTAATTGTTTTTTGGTCTTTTTAAGCTCTTCATTTAATTTAGCATTTAACTCCACATCTTCAATAGCAAAGGCAGCTTGGGTAGCTATTGAAAAAGCCAACCTCTGCTCACGCACTTTGAAATCCTCTCCCAAAGCTTTATCGAAGATACCCATTACACCTATAACCCTGTCGTGAACCTTTAAAGGTACACTCAGTAAGGAAGAAACCTTCAGATTGGCTGTTTTAAGGAAAGCATCCTCTACTAATTCAAGTTTATTATTAATAATAATTGGACTACCATTTTGAATCACCCTACCAATGATTCCATTACCCGCTCTTATTCCTTGACTCTTTATTCTTTCTTTCTTTATCCCTTTTACAAATACCTTTTCAACACCATCAAATAATATTATAAAGCCTTTAGATGCCTGTAGTATTCTCATTGTTTTATCTAAAATAAATCTACATATCGTATCCGGGTCTTTCTGGATATGATCTTCATCTAGTTCATATAAGAGGGTTATTTCCTCCCAAGCGTATTTTAATTCTGATTTAAGGCTATCTATCAGATTGTTACTCAGTTCTTTAATACTACCTTTCATAATCATCACCTAAAATATTATAATAGAAATTTTAATCTCTTTTGCAGATACAAGAGAATAAATTCTCTACTCTGTGTAATTGCGAAGTTTAACTTGATAGTACAGGAATTTCCTCTATCTCTTTTTTCGTAAGTTGTTGTTTTTTGAGTGCTGTGACCATGTCACAGCATGCATCAACATGGTTGATGCACTCCAAAGTCCGCCAAAGACGTTAAGTTCTATTAAGGTTTCCCAATAGTCTTGCCTACATCCATTACCAATTCTCTTAAACTAAAGGGCTTAACATAGTATCCTATAACTCCATATTCCTTTCCCTTTTCTTCATCCTCCCCCTTGACAGTAAAGATTATAACTGGGATATTTCTTGTCTTAGGATTATTCTTAAGAAAGTCACAGACCTTCCATCCACCATTCATATTTGGTTCCATATCCTTATCAGATGGTATCCTAATATCAATCAGGACAATGTCAGGTATCTCTCTTTTTACCTTCTCAACAGCCTCATTAATATTGATAGCACTTACAACATCATAGCCTGCATCTTCTAAGGGGTATCCTTGACAATGGCCAGATGAGCTGGTTCATCCTCTACTACTAAAATCTTCTTAGCCATCTACATTCCTCCTAAAAAGTAGCTTATAGTGTTATTGCTTCTCTCCTATCTTCTTTCTTTAGAGATGCCTCAGGTAAAGTAAAGGTAATTTCAGTCCCTTTACCCATCTTACTTTCAGCTTTAATCATCCCGCCGTGTGCAGTAATAATCTGGTTAACAAAGGCTAATCCCATTCCTAAACCCTTCTCTCTTCCAGGAATTTCTACCTTGGGTTGATAGAACCTTTCAAAGATATGTGGTAAGTCTTCTAAAGCTATCCCAATACCTTCATCACAAACCTTAAACTGAGCTATATCATCTTCTATTATTTTAGCCATTATTTTTACCTCACCACCACTTTTTTTAGAAAACTTTATCGCGTTACTAATGAGGTTATTAAAGAGCTCCCTCATTAGATTTCTATCTGCTTTTATAAATAATCCATTAGGTATTTCAGTACTAATATCAACCTTTTTAATATTAGCCTCTGGCCTAAATATATCCACTAATTCCCCTATTAAAAGGGACATATCTATAGAACTCTTAATTATTTGCATGATGCCAGCCTCTAACCGTGCCAGATTTACTAATTCATTAACTGTAGTTATAAAACGGTTCGTTTCTCCATTAATGGTTCTGAGATATTGTCTTGTTCTATCAGGAAGTTTATCTCCATCATTTAACAAAGCATCAGCATAAGCCTTCATAGAATGAAGTGGTGTTTTTAAGGAATGCGAAATATTTTGTATAAAATCTGATTTTAGTCTATCAATGGTTTTTAATTCCTCTACATAGCGAGCATTTCGGATAACCATAGCTATCTCTCCCCCTATTGTAATTAGAAGTTGTTCATCATCATTAGTAAATTCCCCCCTTTCACTCCTCCTTACTACTCTGATTACCCCTATCAAATCATCTTCCACAAGAAGTGGTATACCTAAGAATGCAGTATGCTTCTTTTCAGATAACTCTTTATACTTTCCACTTGCTCTTGGGTCCTTAGAGGGATCTACTATCCTTATAGCTTTTCGTTCTTTTGCAATCCAACCTGTAAGCCCTTCGCCTAATTTATATTCAGCTTTCTTAATATGAGGTTTAAGGAATTCACTTGTAGTTGCCTCTAAAATTAATGTATCTTTTTTCTCAGGATTAACTAAAAAGATAGAAGTTGCATCTGCCCTTAATACCTTTGTTATTACCCCAATAATTTCATTTAGCAGACTTTTTAATTCAATAGTTGTAGCTAAAGATTTACTAATCTCATAGAGTATAGTGAGTCTCTCAGCTTCATCTTTCTCTCTTTCAATTAAATCTATATGCGATCTAATTTGCTCTTCTACTTGACCTAATAGAGTAGAGAATAATTCCACCGTTGCAGGCTCTTTTAATCCAGGAATTATCCTTAACTCTCTAAGTTCCTTAATCATATCTTCGGGGTCAATCCCTATCTTTTTAGCATAATTTTTATACCAATTCTCATCAGGCTTTTCAGTTAAAATATGTTCTCCAACTAATGCTACTAATTTCATATTTGGAACCTTCAAAGGTATTGCAATATTTCTAAGTCTTGCATGACATGGAATTGTAACTACCTTTCCTTCATTTATAGCCTTTGTTGCTACTTCAATATTCGCCCTCTTACATAGCTTTTCTCCAGAATTAGACTTCCACAGAACATAGGTCGCTCTTTTTTAGATTTTGTAAGGTTCTCTCCCTCGAGAGTAACCACCCGCGCTGGAAGTCCAGTTGCACGAGTAAATTCATCCATTACATTCTGCCATAATGATGTATCAAATTCAGGTATAGATTTTACTTCTTTCTTACCCAATCTTTATCACCTCCTCAACAATTTCCTTCAATCTAATCTTAACTTCTAAACATTCATCTGACAAAATTTCTTATCCTTTCCAATGCCTCCTCAATTTTCTCTAAAGAGGTAGCATAAGAGCAGCGGATATATCCTTCTCCACAATTACCAAAGACATTTCCCGGGACAACCGCCACCTTTTCTTCAAAAAGTAGCCTTTCTGCAAATTTTTCAGAACTTAAACCTGTAGCCTTAATTGAGGGGAAGGCATAAAATGCCCCTCCTGGCATATCACATTTCAACCCAATTTCATTTAATCCTTTAACAATTACCCTTCTTCGCTGGTTATATTCATTTATCATTTCTTGAGCGTATATTCTTCCATTTTGGAGTGCCTCAATTGCTGCTTTTTGTGACATAATAGAGGCACAAAGCATGGTATATTGATGGATTTTAGTCATAGCTGCAATAATCTCTTTATTAGCGGCGGCATAGCCAATCCGCCAGCCAGTCATAGCATAACCCTTTGAAAATCCATCCAATAGGATAGTTCTATCGCGCATGCCAGGTAATGATGCAAATGATGTATGTTTCCCTTCATAGGTTAATAAACTATATATTTCATCTGAGATAACAATTAAGTTATGCTTTTTAATAACCTCTGCTATTTCTAATAGTTCCTCTTGATTCATAGTGATACCCGTAGGGTTACTTGGATAAGAAATGACAATTGCTTTTGTTTTGTCAGTAATAGCTTTTTTAATTTGTTCGCTACAAACTTTAAATTTTGTCTTATCAGTAGCAATTGGTATGGGAACCCCACCTACCAATATTGTACACGGTTTATAAGAGACATAACATGGTTCTGGAATGATAACTTCATCACCTGGGTTAATAATCGCCCGTAATGCCAGATCTAATCCTTCACTTACTCCCACTGTAATCAAAATTTCATCTTGTGCTGAATATGTTAGCCCATAATCCTTTGATAATCGTTCACCTATACTCTCTCGTAATTCAATCAATCCTGCATTAGAGGTATAAGAAGTATACCCTTGTTCTAATGAGTATATTCCTACATCACGAATGTGCCATGGTGTAGCAAAATCGGGCTCCCCAACGCCTAATGAAATTACACCTTCCATACTTAAAATCAAATCAAAGAACTTTCTAATCCCAGATGGAGGAATGTTCATTACCTTATCTGAAATAACAACATCTTTCATTAAATCACCTGTTTCTCAGAACTCAGAAGACTATAAATGGCAAATCTCTTTCTACTCTCTACTCTCTACTCTCTACTCTCTTATGGAGTAACAGCTAATCTTTTATCTTCTTGCGCTGGTTCAAGTATTTCACCATCTACTTTATACTTTTTTAATACAAAATGGCTCACTGTTCCTTGGACATGGTCTAATGTAGCCAATTTTTCAGCCACAAAGTAAGCTACCTCTTTCATGCTTTTACCTTCTACTACTACTGATAAATCATAAGTACCAGACAATAGATATAGGGAATGAACCTCTCGAAAGTTATATATTCTTTTAGCTACCGCATCAAATCCCACATCTCGTTCTGGAGTAACCTTAACATCAATAAACGCATAGACTACTTCTTCTCCTGCCTTTTCCCAATCAATAAGGGTTTTATATTGAATTATAATCCCTTTATCTTTAAATTCCTTAATTTTAGAGACTACTTCTGCTTCAGGTATTCCAACCATCGTAGCAATTTTATCAGGTGTAGCCTTAGCATCCCTTTCTAATATCTTTAAGATTTCCCTTTCTTTTGGCTCTAACATAAAAATTTACCTCCCTTTTTATCATAAAGTAGCGAGTAGCAAGTAGAGAGATTCTTTCTACTCTCTACTCTCTACTCTCTACTCTCTACTCTCTACTCTCTACTTAACTACTTTGTTTGCCAATAAAGTCGAAATAACCGCAAATCCTAAGAAATAGCCAGCGTTTAAAGCTATATTCTTAGTTTTAACAAGTTCTTCAATTTGTTGTGTCTGCATATTGATAGTAGCCTGTGATTCAACCAGCTTTATCTGAAGCTCTAAGATAGCACTTTTGAGCATATCATTCTCTTCTTCCCCGGATGAAATCTCTTGTTGAAGTTTAAGTATCTCATTTTCCTTCTGACTTATCAAGTTTCTTAATCCTACACGTTGATGTTCTGTGCCCCTAATTTGAATTCCCATTTCTTCTGCGGATTCTTTTAATCTTTTAATCTCAAGTTCTAACTCTTCAATTTTACTTTTATCTCTTTGTTTTTCCTCTTGCAATTCCTTGATTTTTAATTCAAGTAGAGAACATAATTTTTTAGCTTCTTTCCTACCGATGGCCAATTTTTCTCCTGGATAAATCCAGTGGGGATCAGTAAAGATATTGTAATCTTTGAACTGAGGCCATAGTTCAGGATGTTGATAATAGTATCCTGCTAAGTCCCACAGAGTATCCCCTTTCTTGATAATGATTATCTCACTATCCTTATACTTTTGTGTAATTTTGGAGTAAGAAACTCCAGGTGAAGCAAAGACAATACTTACCCCTAAAATACTGCTTACTACTACCCTTAACTTTTTAAATTTTACCATGATAAACCCCCTCCCTTTTTTAAAATTATTTGGTAATTGGTAACTGGTTGATTGGTAAATAGTAAGTAATAACCATTTTAACCAATTACCATTTAACCATTTTTCTGACCATTACGGTCATTGCTTACTTATTTAACCACTCCAACCTTACCCTTTTTAATTGAGCCATTTACATCTCGTAAGAAATAGATATAAATCCCTGAGGCAACATGTTCGTTAT
>JBFMDD010000090.1:0-2228 GCA_040754115.1 bacterium | reverse complement strand
ATTTTTTTGAAGATGGGGGCAACATTTTTGTTGACATAGGATAAATCTTTTGGTAAACTATCCCCAGAATGAGCAAAAGTGAAGGTAATATCCAAAATGGCCCAAAAGCAAATTCCTATCAGTTGAAGGAAAGATAATCAGATGGCCGATAGGAGTAATAGGACTTTTTGCCGGAGCAGCATTAGGACTATATACTGGCGTTTTAATCTCTGCATGTGCATTTAATCCCCTCTGGAGTACTCCATTGATGCCTTTACTATTCCATGTCTCTGCGGTCTCTACCGGCATGGCATTACTGATTCTGCTCACTTACTTTTTTGGAAGTAAGGATAGTGAGGGAAGACATGCCTTAGGAGTTCTTGGACTACTTGACGCTCTTTTAATAGGCTTAGAAATTTTTTTTTAGGCTGTGTATATCTTGGCTGGCAGATTATTGCTCATGTAGGAGCTAAAGCTATTGGAGTGTTTTTTACTGGTGGTTATTATCTCTGGGTCTGGATTGGGGTGGTTCTTATTGGGCTTCTGATACCATTCTTATTAGAACTTTATAGCTTCCTTCCTGCATATTATAGAAAAGTAAAGAATCATAAAGCTATTCCGTCAGTCATTGCTGTTATTGGAGTTCTGATAGGTGGATTTATTTTAAGATATGTCATCATTTTCGCTGGGCAGTCAGTTTAACCACACTTTTAATACCCTCACCTTAATTTAACCTATGTGATGATGAAGAATACCTGAAGTGAGTAGTGCACAGATTGGGCTGTAATTCAGAAATAACGATATGAAAATAACCTTAAGAGCATAAATAACAGGCTTTTTAGGGAATGCTCATTATCATACTCCTTCCACTCTGTCTCTTTGAAAGCAGAAACGCAAAGAATTTATCACCAAAGGTCTGTCTGGTCAGATCAGCATAGTCGATGCGACCATCTTTTAAGGCAGAAAGAACCTTTGGTTTATCTTCCTCTTAAGACGATAAGCTCCATAATAGATAAAAAGGCATATTTGTACATTAAAAATCCTTGACATTTCAAATAATTGTATGATATAATAAAAATAGTAGATAATTTATCTTAATTCGTAGTTCGATTCCTTTTCTCGAATAACAAACTACGAACAATGAACTATAGATAAGATGAAAAGTAAATCAGCATATTATAAAATACTTGAGATTAGCCCAAACGCTAATTTAGATGATATAAAAAGTGCTTATCGTAGATTGGCAAAGGTGTATCATCCTGATTTAAATGCAGGAAGTGAAGTTGCAGAAGAAAAGTTTAAACAAATATTAGAGGCGTATGAGGCGCTAAAGGATTCAAAACTACAGGTCCAGTACCCACAGTATCGACAGTATACCTCTACCCACACTACTCCAACACAACAACAATATCCATTTGAGCCCAGGATTTTTGATGATTTTTCCTACTCAACTACTCCGGACAAAGGGGTATTTTTAGAAATTTTCTTGACAATTAATTTCTATTTAAGTATAATAGTCTTATTAATAGCTCCTTTTTTACCTGGAGAAGGAGATAATACTGTATATTCACTAAGTGGGTCGAGCATCATATTATTTCTATTATTTATTTCTCAACAATATTGGCTTACAGGGTGGTTTTTTGGGCTATTAGCACTATTTGGCTGGCTACCGGTTACCTTTGGAGAATGTTCCTGGAAGGTAGGTATTTTTGCCTCCGCCGCTCCAATTGGAGCTGTTATTAGTGCAGTGATTACATGGATTACATGGATAACTTACTTATGCTTTAAACAAATAGTTAATAAATGGTAGTCTTTAAGTCTATACATAAGCGTTCAGGTGGTGTAACAAAACCAGATGTGGAGATTAAGGAAATAGGGAGATATTATTAAAAAAGTTGAAATTAGTAGAAACTAATAGAAATTGATGGAAATTTGTTGTTTCCCACAATCAATTTCTACCTATTTTTGCTTTGCAACATTCTTCGAATTCTATAAATTTCAATCTATTTCTATTATCTTATCTCCATAGCGCCATTATCTCCTCCTGAGCCTGTCAGGAGCAGGCTTATCCCCTTTCTTACACTTTTGATATATAGCCTGAACGGTTACTCTGAATGCTTATAGAAGGTTTTCGGATAAAAAGGTTCAAGGATCGAGGTTCAAGGATTAAGGTGAATGGAAAAGAGAAGGATGCTAATGGGGTTGGAAACAGCACTTGTGAAATCAATGGGAAGAGGTGAAGAGTAGGG
>JBFMDD010000089.1:0-20357 GCA_040754115.1 bacterium | reverse complement strand
ATCTGGGATTTTTTGCTTCTCCTCCTCTTCCTCCCAGCTGACGATTACCAATTGTACCATCAGCAGAAATTCAGCTAATTACGGCGGTGGGATTTGTTGTACGTTCTTCACCTTACCAACGATTATCAACTGTACCATGAGCGAAAATTCAGCTACTGCTGGCGGTGGGATTTATTGCAGCTACTCCTCCTCCCCGACAATAGTCAACAGTATCCTATGGGGTGATACTCCAGATGAAATCTGTTTAATTGCCAGCTCTATAGACATCACCTACTCTGATATCGAAGGTGGTTATGCAGGAGAAGGCGACATTGATGCTGACCCATTGTTTGTAGGGAGTGGTGATTATCACTTAACTGCAGGTTCACCATGTATTGATACCGGCACGAGTGCAAATGCCCCTGCAGATGATATCGATGGTGATACAAGACCACAGGGCGCAGGCTATGATATGGGCTCGGATGAGTATGTTGAGGAAATACAACTGCCTGTTCCTGATGTAAAGGCAAATGGCTCGGATGACCCAATAACCATAACTCCAAATGATACACTATCAGTTACCATTGAACTTGATGCAGGAGACTATGCAGGTAAGAATGCGGATTGGTGGGTAGTAGCTAAAACACCACGTGGTTTGTACTCGTATAAGGTAAAAGGGAAAACATGGGTACGAGGTCTCAAAGTTACCCATAAAGGACCACTATTTGACCTGACACCACGCAAGGTGTTGAACCGTACATTGCCAATAGGTAATTACACCTTCTGTTTTGGGGTGGATATGGATATGAATGGGACGGTAGATTTTGATAAGTTGTATCTTGATAAGGTAAAAGTGAAGGTAGAGTAGTGTAAGTTTGTGTGGTAGTCTGGTGTCTGGGTATCTAAATGCCTGAGTGAAATATATAACAACAAATGCACCATTCACAGAGAACACGGAGTTTGGTATAACTATAATGGGAAATGGAAAATTTGGGAAAAGGGGAATTCCCTCTGAAAATACCTACACTTCTTTTCTCTGTCATTGCTCTTTTCTCCATCATTGCGAGCGACCCTGAATCAAGTTCAGGGCAAGCAATCTCGCTGGATTGCTTCGTCGCTTTGCTCCTCGCAATGACATTTTCACTGGTTATTTGTGTCTTCTTAAAATTAGAGTAATATGAAGATATTGTTAATTAATCCACCAGCAGAAAATACATTAAAAGGAAATAATCCACCTATAATTGATGAAGAGCGAGGGTATAATCCACCATTAGGATTATTGTATATAGCGGGATACCTTGAAAAACATTCAACACATCAAGTAAAAGTATTAGATACTCAAGTAGAAGAATTAAGCTATGAAGCATTAGATACTCAAATTAGAAATGTAAAACCTGATATTGTGGGTATTACCGCTATGACATTTACATTGATTGATGCACTTAAAACTGCTAAAGTAGTTAAAAATATCTCTAAAGAT
This sequence comes from bacterium, assembly GCA_040754115.1. Classification (GTDB taxonomy): domain Bacteria; phylum UBA9089; class CG2-30-40-21; order CG2-30-40-21; family SBAY01; genus JBFMDD01. Next base: position 18,898 of record JBFMDD010000089.1, on the reverse strand, counting down.
ATTAAAATTATCTTAGGTGGTCCTCATGTGTTTATCTATCCAGAAGAAACAATTTCATTAAAAGAGGTTGATTTTCTAATTTTAGGAGAGGGTGAAGTTACCTTCTCAGAATTGGTGGATAATATCGATAATGTAGAGAAATTAAAGGAAATTAAAGGGTTAGTTTTTAAATCAAATGGTAATATTTACAATACAGGATTAAGAGAGTTTATTACGAATTTAGATGAAATCCCTCATCCTGCCAGGCATTTAGTCCCTTATAAAAAATACACCTCTTTAATTGCCAAACGCCAGCCTATTACTACCATGATTACCTCTCGAGGATGTCCATATAATTGTAGTTTTTGTGCAAGACCACATCTTGGAAAACGATTTAGAGCTCGCTCTGCTAAAAATGTAGTTCAAGAGATGCAAGAATGTGTTAAACTTGGAATTAACGAATTTTTAATCTATGATGATACATTCTCTATTGATAGGCAACGGGTGTTGGATATATGTGATGAGATTATTGCTAAAAAATTAGATATTGGTTGGGACATTCGGGTAAGGGTGGATACGGTTGATGAAGAGATGCTTAAAAAACTAAAGCAGGCTAACTGTGAAAGGATACACTACGGCGTAGAAGCAGGAACTGAGAAGATACTGAAGGTCTTAAGAAAAGGGATTACCTTAGAGCAGGTAAAATATGCCTTCGATATTACCAAAAAGATAGGTATTTCTACTCTGGCTTACTTTATGATTGGCTCTCCAACAGAAACTAAAGAGGACATTTTACACACTATCGAGTTTGCTAAAAAGCTAAACCCGGATTTTGTACACATTACAATTACTACACCATTCCCTGCAACTGCTATTTACAAAAAAGGACTTGAAGAAGGAATTATAAAAAAGGACTTCTGGCATGATTTTGCTTTAAACCCAGATGAAAATTTCCAACCACAGTATTTTGAAGAAAACCTGACTTCTGCTGAATTAATCGAATTAATTGATTATGCCTATAAAAGTTTTTATACTCGGCCAACATATATTTTAAAAGAATTATTCCAAGTAAAATCCTTCGCCGAACTTAAAAGGAAAGTAAAAGCGGGTCTGAAAGTAGCAGGGAGTAAAATATCAGGGAAATGAGGAGTGATACCACTTGTGGTGTCAGTGACAGCACAAGTGCTGTCACTCCAATCCAAATGAAATGCAAGGTAATCAGGTAATCAGTGATCGGTAATCAGGTAACCGATTACTGATTACCGATTACCAGAGTTCCACTTCAGATGGCTAAAGTGTTACATAATCTTTTATCTTATAACAGCTATCTTACCTATCTTTTTCTTATCATCATAACTGACTATATAGATGTATATTCCACTTGCTACATCCTGACCACAAGCATCCTTTACATCCCAATTATAACTCCCGGTTGTAATATTTTCAATCTCTTTTATCAAACTTCCGGATATATCATAAATTCTAATATTAGTATTTTGAGGTAGCCCATCAAATATAATTTCACTATCCCCTCGAATAGGCTTAAAAGGATTAGGATATACCTTTAGGATGTCAATAGTTTCAGGGATGATTTGAGCAATCAACATATACACTCCAAAATGTGATATTGGTGCAGAAACTATATTTTCAATGGGATGGACTGAATAATTTTTTACCTCTGCCCAACGCCTATTTTTTAAAACATATATTTTAAGTGTCTCTTCTTTTATTTTTGCATTAGGATAATCTACAAACCCATCCTCTGGATTTTTATCTGGATAAGGTAATGAAATCAAAATGAAAGAGTTAGTACCTACTTCTATGGGCTTGTTGTCTTTATCATAAGCCTGAAATAGATGTAATGAACTTGTTATTCCTCTTGATGTTGGGTCTTGGGATAATGATGAGTTAGCGATATTAATATCAGTCTTCAAAGCCTCTGGAGTTGGGTCAATAGTTATATAAAAATCTGTCAAAAGAGCCTCTTTAGATATTTCAATAGCTGTCTTTTCATCTCCAACATCTCCTGTTACTTTACCACCTGCTTTACTATCTATCAATGTTGTAAATAGATTACTTATCCCAGTCTTACCTGCGGCAGAAACAGTAATTTTAATGTTAGGTTTTGCCTTCGAAATAGTTACAGAACCTTTAAATTCACCTGATGTGCAAGTACCTACTTCAGGATAGATAGTTTGGGTATCATCTGTTAGACTAAAAGTACCATTATAATCGGTGATTATATTCCCATAAATATCTTCAGCAGTAACTACAATACCAATCTCAGAATTAATAATATGAGTTGGTTCAATCCCTCTTATCTTAAATTGATAAAAGATATTGTGGCAAATATTAAAGGAATTACTTGTCCCTTTTATAGCAGGTGTATTAATGTCCTGTACAGTAATGATGGCATTTTCAGAGGCATTTTCTATGGTTATTGTCCCTATACAAACACCTAATTTAAAATTAGTCAATTCATCAGGATATATTTTACCTTCTGAATAATTTAATCTCACACCTCCAGTATAATCCTCAATAATATTATCATAGTAGTCACAAGCAGTAATGGTGATAGTAAATGAAGCTCCTGCTGTTTGTGGAGATGAGATAGTGCCAATTTTAAAGTAAGTATGAGTTGCTGGTAAAATGGTAATAGTAGCGGTAGCTTGTATTTGATTTAATTGGTATTTTATATTTCCCTTCCCAGCTTTTATTCCTGCAATAAAGTTTGTCTGAGTACCTGTAATTGGGTCAATACTACCCATCCAGTTTTCTATTTCCCAGGTTCCACCTTCAATAAATTTCTCATTTTTATACTTATCATATCCTTTAGTAGTAAATGTTTGGCTACCTCCTATGGTTATAGTAGCATTTGCAGGTGTAATGACTATATAACTTAATGTGCCAATCTGTAAGGTAATAGTAGCATAGCCAATAATTGTGTTATATGTGGCGGTTAATGTCCCTATTGTAGGAATAGTAGTAGCTTTAAATAAAGTGTAGGTACCTGATGTAGGATTGAGACTACCAATCACAGTATTCCATGTGTATAATTCTTCTAATTCATTTCCATATTTATCAAATCCATCTGCTTCGAACTTATATTCACTCCCTACACCTAACTCAATTTCATTTGGGCTAATTACTATTTTATCTAATACATCCGGGTTAACATAAAAAGTATTACTTGTTCCAGTCTTGCCATTTGTAGTGGCAAAAACAGTTGTAGTTCCAGCTTTGGTAATAGTAATAGTGGATGAGCAGATACCTGCTATAAAATTATCCGTTTGTGTGCCTATCAGGGTATTTGATGCATCTTGCAAAATAGCTTTATCCGAATATGTAGCATTATTTTCATAAATATCCTTTGCTATGATGGTAATTTCAAATTCCTTTCCAGCTACCTGGTCAGTAATTGTAGCAAATGAAAAATGATGGAAATGACCTGGTTTAAGGTAAAAGGGATTACTTGTTCCTCGTTTATTATCTACAAAGGCAATAATCCTGGTAGTAGTTGCATAGGTAATAGCTACTGTGCCCTGCCAGATTCCATTAGTAAAGGTAGAGGTTTTGGTTGGCAAAATGGTTTGTGAAATATCCTGTAAATATGCAATACCTGTGTAAGTAGCAATATTTTCATAGGCATCCATAGCTGTAATCATAATCTCAAATTCAATCCCTACCTCTTGAGATGAAATATCATTAAAGACAAAGTGGTCTAATACATTAGGACTAATCCAGAATGGGTTACTTGTACCCCTTTTCCCTGCCACTAATACGCTAATAGCAGTTGTTCCCATCTTTGTTATAGTAATAGTGCCTTCCCATACACCTTGAGTAAATATAATGGTAGCAGGAAAGATACTTTTTGTACCCGCTTCTAAATAGGCAGTATCACTATATGTAGCAATATTCTCATACATGTCAAGTACCTCTATTTTAATTGTAAATTCCGTACCTGCTCTCTGGGAGGTAATTGTGCCAATGGTAATATGATGTAGTTGGTCAGGAGTTACCATGAAGATATTGCTTGTCCCTCGCTTAGTATCAAACTCAGCAGATATAGAAGTAGTGCCTGCCCGCCTGATAGTTGCAGATACAATTGACATACCTGCAGTAAAGGTAGCCAGATGAGGACTAATTGTATTATGTATTTCTGTGAGAATGGCACTACCAGTAAAGTCAACCATATTGTTAAAAGCATCAATAGCCTTAATCTCAATCTGGAATTCTTTGCCAGCCTGTTGTGTAGTGATAGTGTTAAACTCAAAACCATCAAGTGAGGCAGGAGTAACTATTACTTCTTGAGTGCCAGCAACCCAGTTCAGAGATGGTTCTTCTTTGATAGTAATGTTATGAGTTCCTGCTAATGTATCTAAATAATAAAACCCACCAGTATTGGTTCCAGAGGTAAGGGTGATAGTGTTTGTTTCTATCCATGGAGATTGAGTTAGTGAAAATTTACCTTTTAAAGATGTGCTCAAAAGTTGAATTTTAACATTGGCTTGAGTATTTGATAGATTACCAAATTTATCTTGTGTTTGAAATACAACTAAGTTTGTTGAGCTGCCAGCAGGAATACTCTGTGTGGTAGTAATAAAGACTAATTTATTTATTGGTGCAGGCGTGATTAAGAAAGGATTACTAATACCTATTTTATTTTCAGCTTCAACCTTAATTGTAGTAGTACCTATTTTGTCAATAGTTACTGTGCCAAGCCATGTTCCTGAAACAAAAGGTGTAGTTGCACCAGGGAATATCCTCATCGTCTCATCTGTCAAACTTGCAGTCCCGCAATATTCAAAAATATCATTTCTTGCATCTAATGCACGAATAGAAATCTCAAATTCCTCGCCAGCTATTTGTGTATTAATTGTACCAATTGTAAAATGGTCTAATGCTCGCAAAAAGAAATAATTAATACCTATCACTTTTGAACTGGAACCATAAGCACTAATAGTAATACTCCCTGATGGTTGAATAGGAGCGGTGAAGGTAGTAATGAATTCACCAAAGTTATTAGAAGTGATAATTACTACCGTAGTAATTTCCCCAAAACTTATCCGAATATCTTCCTTCTGGTCAAGACCTTCCCCTTTAATAGCAATAGGAGTTCCGATGGTGCCAGAGATAGGAGAAACATAGGTAATTTTTCCTGAGAAACCTGTAAAATTCACATTATCACAATGACGATTCAAAGGATTAATTGGTGGTTCAGTCTCGGGTTTAAATTTATATCCTTCTTTATATGGTGTGATGGTATAAGTTCCATTAGGTTCACCAGTAAATTTATATTCACCAGTTGAGTCAGTAGTAAAAATAGCAAATGTAGTTCCTGCAAGGGTCAATAACACACCCTCCATTGGCTTATTATCAGAAGATGTAATTTTACCTCGTATGAGATACTCCTCTTTAGCCTCTAATTCTACCTTTGCTAATAGTGCCTCAAGAGATACAAAACTATCAGGATTATCAAAATCATACCCAAAACAACCTACAGTCTTACTTTTTATATCTTTATTTTGTTGAGTTAGGATTTTATTATTAAGTAAGGTTTTTGCAAATTCAAACTCCCCTAATATAAATGCTACTCTGGCGATAATAGAATAAACAGCTATATCTTCATATTCAACGGTATGAGTTCCTTTTATAATATCATATTTGCCAAAGATTTTCCCATAACTTTCATACTCATTTTTGACAAAACCTAAGAAATTTTCAGCCGCAAGTCTACAATCCTGGTCTCCTGTAAGTTTCCAATATCGTGCTAAATTCTCTGCTATCCAACCTGCATGAATAATACTGATATTATCACCATAGTCTTCACCATAGTAATTCCCATTAGTAAACATGTAATAATACAGTTTAGATGTGGCAGTTCTTTCAATAATAATCTTTTTGTTAGTTTGTAGGATGTTTTCCCATTCCGGATATAATTCAGCTAATCTTTGCATGGTACAAAGGTCAATATAGCTCAAAAATACTTCTTGAGAAGTCCATTGAGGCTCCCAGGTAAAAGACTCCCTTAATTGACCATTTTGGATATTATGTTCTTTTAGCCCTTGAGCTAATGATTTTGCATAGTTGCGGTAATTCTCATCTCCCCAGGCATCGTAAGCTAAAAGTAATGCCCGAATAGTCCGCAAGTCATCTATGGCGGCGTTAGCATATGTTGAATCATTAGTCCACCACTCACCATTTGGAGTAAGTTTCCAGACCAAAATATTATAAGTATTACTTATATGGTTATCTAAAATCTCAAATTGCTCATCAAAAAAAGTCTTATTTTTAGTTAAAGCGGCATAAAGAAGTGCCTGGCTGGTAGCCTCTGAAGTTACCTCATGATTAACACCCTGAGTACCACTTGTGAAGGAAATATTGTCAAATTGTGCCTGTATTCCTCCAAAAGGGGTAAGCATATCAGAATTTATAAAATTTAGACATAATTCTTTTGGTTTATCAATAACGGGTTGGATTTCGTCAAGTTCAATAAGCCTATTTTGCATAAGTAGATAAAAACCTGCATCCTTACAGTTCCAGGGTGTAGGATAACCTTGATTGATAACATTAGTCGTAATTGAATCCTGATAGGATTCTACCTTAGTTGTATCTGCCATTAAACTCCCTGCATAACCCATTTCACAATAAGAGTCTGTTCCAGGAGCAGGATTAATCCAATTAGGTTGTTGGACATTAAATGTATTATAAAGTGTAGAACTTATGGAAGATTCAGGTAGATTTACATTATTCAAGATAGTATATAGATGAGAGATAGCATCAGGATAAATGGTAGCCCAATTACAAGCTGTTTTATTCCCAATATTATCTTTTTCCCAATAATACCATCCTTGTGCTTCATTCCATAATTCTGTCTTTATTGCTTCTCGTGTAACTTCTGCACCAGTAAGATAGAGATCCCGTTGGTTAACCTCATTAGTAAGGTCAAAATAAAGACTGGCTAAGTCTTTTAATCCATGATAGCCTTCAGCATTATTTATCAATAATTTTTTCTGCCACAAACTATCTGTCCATATCAGATAATCATTGAAATCTTGAAGGGCAAAGAGGATATAATTACCCATAATGTCCATTTGTAGTTGATGACCTTTTAAGTATTCAACATCTAAAGTAGCTTGATAATATTTTTTTAATAAAGTAAAGAATGTTCCCAGATTCCTATCTTCTGCCTCAGCAGAGGAAAGAGAAATCTCTGTCCCATTTTCAACTTTATAATCATAGATAGTTCCCCAAGCTTCAAGGTGTGTAAAATACCAATCTATCCATGCCTTTACTGAACCTTCATAACCGCCTTCTTCTAATAATCCTATAGCTGCAATATTTGCCATATAAGGAATAATTTTGGTCTTAGACTGGTCAGTGCAGATAGCTCCGGTATCTCGCTGACAGCTAATAATCCATGAAGCGACATCTAAATTACTATGAGAAACAGAATTAGATTTTCCAGGCGTACCTTTATCATCAATACTTGCATCCCAATTAGCATCATCTACCCCATCTACCTCACTATCTCCAACATTGGTGATAAAAATGCTTTTTCGCTCAAGGGTTTTGCCGCTACCATTTGCATACCCATTATCCCAAGCTAAATTATAGGTAAGAGAATCTTGATAAGAGTTATCCTGTGCCTTTAGATGAACTACCAGATCTTCTGTAGGGGTATAACTATTTTGTAGCACTAAATTATCCCCACCATCTATAATAATAGCCTCTGGTGGTGTATCAGGGTATATTTGTTTAAACCTGGTAGTATTAGTTCTGGCAATGATTAAATATCCATTTGCAGGGATAATTGTCCCTGGAGGGATAACTACTTCATTATATATACAAATGAGTCTCCAGTTACCTACATCCACTCCAGTAGATGCATTATTATACAACTCAACAAATTCTGCCTCATTATCTGACTCAGGATAAGGGTTTGGGTTAATTTCATTTATAAATACCCCTTTAGAATTAATATTCGACCAGATATTTAATCTCTGCTGTCTTGTATTTATCTCTACATCTTCCCATTCATGGAATTGGATTATATCATTAAAGATAAACATCCTTACCGCCAAACCCTGTTCAAGTAATGTAATATTGAATATTTCATCCTTGTCTGGTTTATATACTACTCCTAATAATCTTCCATATTTATCTATTTGTTGAGCAGGATTATTAGAATAGAATAGCTTAATAGGTTGATTCAATAATTGCTGTGTAGTTAGGTTTTGTGCCGCTTGAGCAAAAGGGTCATTTGGTAGTTCTGGAGTATCGATACTTAATAGGCGGACAGTGGTTTCAGTAGCTGGTAGTTTAACTTTAATCGTATCGCCATCAATGATTGAAGTTACGGTACCAATAGTTTGAGTACCAAGCTCAAGGTATAGAAAATCACTTAATGAGGCAAGTGATTCCTTAGAAAATAGTATTAATATCCCTAAAATAAATAATAATCTTCTCATTATTAAATTCAATGTAACATAAGTCAGCTTCAGCGATTTGTTAAGCGTTGTGTTAATCTGGTCAAATTAAGTAGTGATCTCAACGCTTCATTTACCGCTGCTGAATCACTGAAAGATTTGGCCAAATCAGAGTCAAGGACGATTATATTTGCCCCTTCTTTGATTAACCGTCTGTAATACTTCCCTCGAACAGCCTTTGAATAATCAAACTCATATTCTGGTCGTAATTCATCACTGGCTTTTTCTGCTTTCGGTTTCATGTCGTCTCCTTTCTTGTGCGGTTGCAGTTCGCGCGCTAATAATACGTATATTTTTCTCCCTCTCTGTATGTGAAACACACCTACCAGCCCGAAAGTCTGCTATGGCTTCATTGGCTAATTTTTCAAGTTTCCCCGATTGGGCATCCTCCTCAAACTGTCTATCCCACATCTTTGCATCAAACTCCTCAAACCATTCCCTCAAAACTGCTAACCCATCTTTAGGTAGCTGGGTAATTGCTTTTTCAATTTCTTGTACCGTACTCATCTATAATTCACATCCTCTGGGCCTAACCTAAGGTTATTTTTAAAAACCCTAAGATTTTTACGGGATGTTAAACAAGCAGTGTGCATTTGAAGTAGTAATTTTGGCTATTTCTGTAGGGGTTATTCCTAAAATCTGGCTAATATTTTCTGCGGTATGTTTCAGATAGACTGGTTCATTCCTCTTACCACGATAAGGCACTGGAGTTAAGTAAGGACAATCTGTCTCTATCAATAACCGCTCTTTGGGGATAAGTTTTACAATTTTAGCCAGTGAGTCAGAGTAAGTAACTACTCCACTTATAGATATATAAAAACCTAAGTTAATCACCTCGTTAAGCATATTAACATCCCCTGAGAATGAATGAATTACTCCACCGACTTTACTTGCTTCCTCTTCTTTCAATATCTTTAAAATATCTGAATGTGCGTTGCGGTCATGAACAACAATAGGTAAGTTAATACCTTTTGCTAATCTAATGAATAGACGAAATACATGTTGTTGTGTAGGTCTGGGTGATAAGTCTCGATAATAATCTAATCCAATCTCGCCAATTCCAACTACCTTTTCATTTTTGGCTAATTCTAATAAGGATGAATAAACTTTATCATTAAACTTATCCGCATCATGTGGATGCATACCGACTGTGGCGTAAATAAAATCATACTCTTTTGCTAATTCAATAGATTGCTTACTTGTTATTAAATCAGAGCCAACATTTATAATTGTATGTATTCCTTCTTCTTTTGCTCGTAGAATTACTTCATGTCTATCATTAGAAAATTTTTCATCTTCAAGATGTGTATGCGTATCAATTAATTTCATTTTGTAAAACCTACATGATTGAAAATGGTGGGTATTCGTATTAGAAATTGGAGATTAGGAATTATGCTCTCCCATTTTCCCTGGGACGGTTCACTTTTGTTTGAAAGCTTGCGGCTATCTTAACGATTCTAATCCTGACCTGTCGTCAGGGACAGGTTTTAGCGATTCGATTATAGGTTATCGGTTCTCAGTAATCAGGTTATTGGGTAATCAAGTAGGGTAGGATACCGATTACCAGATTACCGATTACTGATTACTAACCTTGCGATGCAGGTGTAATCTAATCATAGGAAATTGTCTGAAAATGAACCGTCCCTATTGCCTTAATTTCTGGTGGGCCGTGCTGGACTCGAACCAGCCGCACCCGGCTTAAAAGGCCGGTGCTCTGCCTGATGAGCTAACGGCCCACAAAGAAAGGTTCTAATAGGATTGTTTGCTCTCGTTGATGCCCTAAAGAAATAAGCCCTATTTTAGTTTCAGTAAGTTCTGTAATTCGTGCTAAATAATCCTTTATTTGTATTGGTAAATCATCATAAGAACGAATATCACATATTTCCTGCTGCCAACCAGGTAGTTCTTCATAAATTGGGCTACATTCACGAAGTACCTTTAGAGACCTTGGAAATTCATTAATTCTCTCTCCTTTATATTCATAACCAACACATATCTTTATCTTCTCAACTTCATTCAAAACATCTAATTTACAAATAGCTAAACTATCAATACCATTAACTCTAACTGCATATTTTACCCCAATAGCATCAAACCAACCACATCTACGAGGTCTGCCTGTAGTAGCACCGTATTCACATCCTTTTCTTCTTATTACTTCACCAATTTCATTGTGCAATTCAGTTGGGAAAGGGCCTTCACCTACCCGTGTAGTATAAGCCTTCATTACACCTATAACTCTATCTATTTTACTTGGTCCTATTCCTCCACCTGTACACGCCCCTCCTGCAGTAGCATTAGAAGAGGTAACATAAGGATATGTTCCATAGTCTATGTCAAGTAGTGTTCCTTGGGCTCCCTCAAATAAGATATTTTTACCATTTTTTATCGCCTCATTCAATAAACTGGTTGTATTTCTCACATATTTCTTAAGTAACTTAGCATAGCCCAAATATTCATTTTTAATACTTGTAATATCAAATTCATTTCCTTTTAGAGCCATAATTATTTGCACTTTTTCATCAAATATCTCCTCATCAAACAAGTCAATTATCTTTATGCCACATCTACCTATTTTATCAGTATAAGCAGGACCTACACCGCGATTGGTAGTTCCAATTTTATGGATTTTCTCTACCTTTTCTTCTAAAGTAAGGTGATAAGGCATGATTAAATGTGTATCTTCACTTATATACAGATTATCGTCAATTTCTATATTTTTCTCCTTAAGCGACTCTAATTCCTCAAAAAAAGCCTTTGGGTTAAAGACTACCCCATGCCCAATAATACATATTTTATTTGGATGTAATATGCCGGATGGAATAAGATGTAAGACAATCTTTTGACCATCAACAATGACAGTATGACCCGCATTATTACCTCCTTGATACCGAACAACAATATCCGCCTCGTTGGTCAAAAAATCAATTACCTTTCCTTTCCCTTCATCACCCCATTGTGCACCCACTACAACTATACTTGCCATTTTAGCATCTCCTGTTTTTCTCGTTTTTACATGTCACGAACTACTTTACCATTATCCTGTAAGAAATTCCTCCTATTATTTTCCCTTCTATTCTCGAAATCACATTAACAACTCCTTCTTCATTTTTTGTGTTAAGTGCTGGCGTTACCATTAATAAAACAGGCTGGAACTCTTTAGCCAGAAGGTTAAAAGAGCTTTTCCCTAAATATGCCTGCCAATCATTAGGCAATCCTTGAGCCTCTAAAGTTAAATTAACCTCGTTTCTTTCTGTAAAAGGATTTTGCACTCTAAATTTCAAGACAACTGGAATGCCAGGATAGGTATAAACATTCCAAAAACTTCTATATGCTAAATTAGATTCCTCTAATGGGTCATTAGATGCAATTGGGTCTTCTTTACTATCCACCGCAACACCAAATGACCAAAAGTCTGTTTCTTTGACATTATCCCAGATTACAGAAGTAATTACACTTTCTCCCGCCACAATTTCAGGAATAACATTAGTTCCTATCAAAAACTTCTCTTCAAAGGGGAAATAGGTATTAGCCTTATTGGCATAGAATTTTACTTTTATGTTTTCAACCTTTGATGTACCAATATTATGTACCCTTGCAAATAACTTATTAGGTTTTCCCGGTACTGGGAATTCATCAGGTCTACCATCATCATTATTATCTAACCAAATATCCGGGCTAAGCCAAAAGCTTCTATCTTGTGATGTAGAAACTCCATTGTCTATAGAGCTATCTTTTATTAACAAATTTGGAAGTTGTCCTGCACAGCTACTAATTAACATGGTAAATAGTGGTATTATAATGTACTTATATCTCATCTTCCCATTCCTTTCTCTTGATATAAAAACTCTTCTACTCTTCTTAGATAAGCTTCTGCATCTTTTATAAGAGTTCTTGCCTGGTGTTTTGTAAATGGATTAATTTCTTCACTTATTTTATCTGCAAAGACACTATATCGTTCAACCTGCGAAGTACCACTTCGACCGGTATAGATAGTTTTTAAACCTACCTTTCTTATGGTATCAAGGTGTCCACGATGTTCCTGTAAATAATGTACTACGCGGGTAATATGATGCATGGCATTATAAACATTGGAGACCACTTCATCATACGCCTTTTGTTTAAATAGTTCTCTTGCCATTTCTAATCTCTTGTGTCCAGCATATAGTCGTCTATCAATTTCTTTCTCATATGAGACATTTCTAATAGGTATTTTTTTATGAGTTAGTACTCTTTTTCTCCTCAATTCATGAGGTTTTTTGAACAAATGAGGTGCACTTTTTTCACATTCTTCTAAAATAGTAGTTATTTGATTACTTAGATAATTTATTACTACCTCTTCTGGTACCAACTCCAAATCAATTAATACCCGTCCTAATCTTTTACTAGACTTTTTCTGGTCTAATAAAGCCTGTTGTAATTGTTCTTTAGTTATCGCACCTTCATTAACAAGAATTTCACCTAATAGTGGCCTTTTAGGCATTATAGTCTCTCCCTTAATTTAAGCTGCAGGAATAGGTTCTGCTGCAACAAGTTTTTTTCTTCTTGCATCTATAACGGCAGCAAAGCCCTCTAATGTCCTTGAGCCCAGGAGTTTCAAATCACCTTTTCGACCAAAAACCACCTCATCTACAGTCTCAAATCCATCCACCTTAATAACAGCATATCCTATATCTCGTGTAATTATCTTACCATTAGCCATCAGAAATGGCACATCCTTTTTTTTTAATAGTAATGGATGCCTTTTTCAAATCTTCTTCAGGAATCCATGTATATTCAGCACCTGTATCAACCATCAATTTCTTTACCAACACACATTCCTTTGAAGACTGTATATTTTCAATAATGGTATCGACATAAAATATTCCCATAGTAAAATTCCCTTATTCTACTCTTTTACCTTACAGCGGTCTTTTGGGTATTATAATTTCCTCCTCCCAAATAGGGAGTTTGATTTTCAAAAAGTGTAAGTTGTGCTGCTATATTTTTAGCTTCGTAAATTTTTAGTCTTAATTTGTATCTTTCATCTATTTCCCCTTCGTTTAACCTATCTAATATCATCTTATAATATTTTTCATCAATTTCAGCAGAGATAAAATGTCTTTTGAGCATATTGCATACTTCTATTTCTGAACCACTACCTCCAAATAGAACTAATATTATATCCCCTGGCATGGTACAACTTTTTACCAACAACTCTGATAGTTTTTGAGGTATTTGGCATGCATGGAATGTCTTTTCCTTGCTTACATTTTTTACCAAATTAAAATACAACCAATCATAAGGCATTCTTCCTTTTGAACCATTAGCTATATTCCCTAAGATTCTTCTATCTGTTGGATTTTGATATGGAACTGCTACATTCTCTTTATAGAATTTGTTATCTTTTGTTTTCCGACAATGCAAAATACTTCTATGAGCGGTAGTAAATCTTTTTGGACTATGTCCAACATTTGTATTATATACCCAAACATAATCTAATACCTCATAACATGCTTTATCTAAATGTTTTACCCGTAGATATGAATTTTGTTTAGGATAATTAATTAAAAACATATTTCCTGTATCTTTTAAAACCCTTAAAGATTCCTTTGCTAATTCAATATACCATTCAATATATTCATCAAAATTTTTAGTATAAGATTTATCTCCATACTTTATTCCAACATTATAATCAGGGTCTCCATAGACCATATCCACGCTTCTATCAGGCAACTCTTTTAAAAGTTTCATTATATCTTTCAAGAATACTTTATTTAAATATTTTTCTACAGTATTTCCCATCTTTCTTACCTTTTTATAAGATTATATTGAGCATTCTTTAATAATTTTATTGAATTCATCTCATCTTCATCATCAAAGGTGTAATTATATAATCTAATGACAGAATCTCTTTTATCTCTTTTTCTCAAAATATAGCAACATGTAATCATTTCAACTTCCAGTCTTTTTTCTTTCTTTAGTAAAGAGTAATATTTGAAAGGATGAAATAACTGATAAATTGCAAAATCTTGTGGAAATCCATTCTTGGCTTCAAAAACTGTTATTATCCCTTGTAACTCCATGGTAAAATCTATTTCCATCTGAACATTATATGCTTTAATTTTTTCTTTCCCAAGACAATAGCTAATATTTATCTTGGTCCGTCTTGCATTATACACCTTTGGACTATCAACTATATCTTCATATAAAAAATCATGAATTATCCTCTGATTATTTGCTACTGATAATATATTTGATTCACTTGTATCAAATTCATTTAAGATACTCTTTCTATATTTCCAATCAAAGATTTTATCCTTTGCAATTTTTTCAAAAGCATGAAAACCTTTCTTTATCCCTTTCACAAATTTATGTTTACCCTTTCCTATGTGAACAATGAAATAGTCTTCTTCCTTCAATACATCAGGTAATTTATCACTACTATTAATCTTTGTTGCATCAAATGGATTTCCAAAACTATATTTTTTACTGATTATTTTTACTAATTCATTATCAAAGACTAAGTTATTTCTCTTCTTACAAATTTGAAAAATTTCTGATAAAACCTTTTGCTTCTTATTTTCCATCCATCTTTTACCTTTTAAGTTTTAAGATAGATACTGGTGAATAGATAGAGCGGCTTTTTTCCCTGCACCCATAGCCGAGATAACAGTTGCCGCACCAGTTACAATATCTCCTCCTGCATACACACCATCTAAAGATGTCTTTAAATTCTCATCTACAACAATATTACCTCTTTTATTTAATTCTAAACCTTTAGTAGCATGTAAAAGTAATGGATTTGGTCCCTGTCCTAAAGCTGGGATAACAGTTTCTACATCTAATATAAACTCAGACTCAGGAATAGGGATAGGTCTGCGACGGCCACTTGCATCTGGTTCACCTAATTCCATTTTGATACATTCCATTGAGACTACCCAACCATTAGAATTTCCATTAATTTTTGTAGGATTAGTAAGTAATTTAAAAATAATTCCTTCTTCTTTAGCATGTTCAACCTCTTCTGCCCTAGCTGGCATTTCTTCAAAACTCCTTCGATAGACAATATATACTTTTTCTGCTCCCAGTCGTAAAGCACATCTGGCAGCATCCATCGCTACATTTCCACCACCTACTACCGCTACTTTTTTACCAACCTTAATTGGCGTATCATATTCGGGGAATTTATAAGCCTTCATCAAATTAGTTCGAGTCAAAAACTCATTTGCAGAATACACACCATTCAAATTCTCACCAGGAATACCTAAAAAGTAAGGTAATCCTGCTCCTGTAGCGATAAAAATAGCCTTTACTCCATCTTTTTTTAATTCATCAATAGTGGTGGTTAAGCCAACGACTACATTTACCTCAATCTTTACCCCAAGTTTTTTAATATAATCTACCTCTTTATCGACTATTGCCTTTGGTAGTCTAAATTCTGGGATACCATAGCGTAACACTCCACCTGTATGGTGTAAACTCTCGAATATAGTTACATCGTAGCCCAATTTAGCCAGGTCAGCCGCACATGTAAGTCCTGCAGGTCCGGCGCCAATCACCGCTACTTTTTTACCATTTGGAGTAATCTCTGGAATGGTCAGTTCCTTTTCACTATCAGCGGCAAATCTTTCCAGCCTACCAATGGCAACAGGTTCTGCCTTCTTACCAGTTACACATAAAATCTCACATTGAGTTTCTTGCGGACATACCCTGCCGCATATCGCTGGAAGATTATTCTTTTCTTTAATTTTAGCAATGGCACTTTGGAAGTCACCATTTGCTATACACTCAATAAAAGCAGGAATATCTACCTCTACAGGGCAGCCTTCAATACATTTTGGCTTTTTACATTTAAGGCATCTATTTGCCTCCTCAATTGCCTGAGCAGGTAGATAACCTAATGCTACTTCATTAAAATTTTTTATTCGCTCTTTTGCATTTTGCGTTGGCATTGCCTGTCTTATCTTCGACATCTAACAATCTCTCCTTCTATTTTTCTTCTGGATTAAGAACTTGAATATTTTCTTGTTTAGCCGGTTGATTAAGGTCCAAATCACTACTCACAAATATTAAATTTAAATCCTTAAAGTCTAATGCACAGGCAATTATTAAAGTATCAACCGGTCCTGTCCTCCTCTTTATTACTTTCATAGATTGAGCTTTCTTTATAAAAGGTTTTGACTTAAGAGCATGAACCTTCCTAACATCATAAACTTTTATTATCTCTTTATTAATATCATTATAAAATGTACTTGTAAGTTTTTGAAGTTCAATTTCTGTAATTTCTCCTTCTCGATGTAAACGATAAAAATTATGTAATATTTCCACTATTACAATAGAAATTATTATTTTTTCATTTTCAGATTCCTCAAACAACTCCTTAATTTTCTCTGACCCTTTTTCAACTTTATATCGTTTCATTAAGGCACTGGTATCAATCAAGTATTTTACCATCTTCCCTTTTTTCTCTCCTCTATAACCATCTCAGATAAGGATCTGTTAACCTTGCTAAGAATTTTCTGTATTTCTTCTAAAGAAACTGCATTTTTTGCCTCTTCCTTTACAAGTTTTCTAAATTCAATATCTTGTAGATACTCAGCTTTTTTAATCAGATCTTCCTTTTTACTTACTCTTTCTGCTACAGCACCTGCCATTTTATTTAAATCCCTCCATTTTCTCATATCTTTCCACAGCACATTTTTCCTCCTCTACAAATCTAACCTGTCTAAGCATTAACTCGTCAAAATCCACTAAATGGCCGTTAAATGTAGGGCCATCAACACAAGCAAATTTTGTTTCACCCTGAATAGTTACCCGACAGGAACCACACATACCTGTTCCATCAACCATGATAGAATTTAAACTAACTAATGTAGGTATATCAAACTTTTTGGTTACCTCACAACTTGCCTTCATCATTGGTAGAGGACCTATGGCAATGACTAAATCTGGTTTTTGCTGTTGGTTAAGTAACCTTTCTAATACAGAAGTTACAAATCCATGCTCACCATACGACCCATCATCTGTACAGACATAAAGTTGGTCGCTGATAGCCCTCATTTCATCTTCTAAAATAACCAAATCTTTACTTCTGGCACCAATAATAGATATAATTTCAGCACCAGAATTTTTTAACGCCTTTGCCTTAGGGTACACCGGAGCTACCCCTACACCACCTCCAACACAAAATATCCTTTTGTGCGAATTACCTATTTCTATATGCTTACCAAGAGGACCAACAAAGTCTTGGATATAATCTTGAGCTTTTAACTTACCTAACTGCTTAGTAGTCTTACCTACTTCTTGAAAAATAATGCTAATAGTACCCTTATCAGAGTCATAGTCATAAATAGTAAGAGGTATTCGCTCACCATACTCATTTATTTTTAATATAATAAATTGTCCTGGTTTGCAAGCCTTTGCCACTTTTGGGGCATTGATAACAAATAATTTTATCTCCCTAGCTAATTCCTTTGATTCAATAATCTTATACACTTTTTACTCCTTTTTAAACCCTAAATGCACTGCCGATGCTCCAAAACTCAAGTCAAAATATTCTACATTCACAAATCCTGCCTTTTCCATTAATTCCTTTAGATGCTCCTGGTCCGGAAGGTATAAATCTAAAGATTTAGGGAGATAATTATAAGGCTCTTTGTCTCCATGAAATATCCTTCCCAGTAAAGGTAAGAGATGATAAAAATAAAATTTATGTAATCCCTTAATGACTAATCCTTTTGGTTTAGCCGCATCTAATGTAATTAATCTTCCATTTGGTTTTAGTACGCGGTTAATCTCTTTAAATATCTCATCAATATTTAGATGTCGTAATCCAAACCCAATCGTAACAACATCAAATGTATTATCCTGAAATGAAAGAGAAGATATATCTTGTTTTTTTAGTTCAACTCTATCTTGGAGGCCATTTTGTTTAATCTTCTTCCTTCCAATCTCAAGCATCTCATCACAAAAGTCTATTCCAATAATCTTTACTTGCTTATTTTCTTTAGCCGCACAAATAGCAAAATCCGCAGTTCCTGTACAGAGGTCAAGTATTACACTTGCAGGTTTTAATTGTGCTTTAGAGATAGCAAATTTACGCCATTTATGATGAAGTCCAAAACTTATTATTTGATTTAGCCTATCGTAATCATCAGCGATATTTGAAAAAAGCCTTTTTACATAGTGTTGTCTTGCATCTTCCAAGGTTAAACCTATCTTCATTTCATCTTAATAAAAAATTACACTCTTTATATTATCATAAATAGCCAAAAATGTCAATAGAAAAAAGTAAGCGTCAAAGGACAACCCAGGTATATGAGGAGAGCGTTGCAAATGACTTTTAGTTATGGTGCGGGTTTGGAAGAATTTTGGGTGATAAAAGATGCCAAAGCGATAAAAAAGAGATAATTTGCTTAGTTGACATCAAAAAGAGGAGGTGTTATATA
>JBFMDD010000088.1:0-2175 GCA_040754115.1 bacterium | reverse complement strand
GCTAATCTTGTGGCATAATAGAAATAACAAATAACGACTCGGCAAGTGTAGGTGCGAGAAATTTAATAGTCAATTTCACGCAACCGAACATTTGCCTAAAATCTGACCAGTGAAAGGTCAGAAACAATGGGAAATTTATAATGCCGAGGCATTGATCAAAGCAGGGCGGTTCAAAGACGCACTCGAGATGGTGATCAAGATTATGTCTGACGACCCGCTGAACGAACGTGCACTGGATCTTTCCATCCGCCTGCGCAAGGCTATCAGGATAGCCTGAACTAATTTTTTCTTGTCAATCACCCCTGTTTTTCATAGATTATATTTATGAATGACTGGTTATCCACAAATCAAAATTACTATTGCTATTTAGTTGGTCTTTTGCATTATAATAAGATATTTGAATCCTCTTAAATAAAAGTTATATTCTCTTGCTCTACGATGCCAAATGCTTGTATTTGATGTTTGATTATGTCTGGTAACACAGATAATATCAACAGGCTTGCGTCTGCTTGCTTTACATCATATCTATATGGAACGATATCAAAACCTAATACCCTCCGATTTTCTTCCTTGCATACATCAATAGTTGTACCACTTCCACATTGCTTTCGTCAATCTCCTCTTCAGTTAAAATATAACTACCGTCTAAATCCACTTCTACAATTGCTCTTCCCTTTTTGGTTGGTTCTTTATGTGTTAATATTCCATCTTCATCTGGGGTAATAAAATAAACTTTGATATGTTTTGTTGCTTCATCTTGGAAAAGTTTAAGCTTCCAGTAACCAGTTTGAGCAATTCGTTCCCTTAAAGTAACTTTACTTGAAATGGCAGCCAAGACTTTATAATTTTGAGGATTGTAAATAATGATATCAACATCTGGTAAATGTAATCCGAATTCTCCATAGTCAATAGCTAAATTCCTCTTTACCTGGCTTAATTCTCGAGGTAGATTTATTGTTCTTTCCAGTTTATTCCCATTAACAACTTTCAATCCGAGTTCTTCAACTTCATCAGTGATAATGTATTGAACCAACTTTTCCAAATTTTTTCCTTTGAAAGCTCGCCAACTCTGCTCGTGATCTCCATTTGGAGTGGGATGTTTTAACCAATCTTGCTTGTGAATCTCTTTTGCTTCTTTTAATAAATTAGAGATATGTTTGTATGTGTCACCACCTAATTGCTCTTTCTTTTTTAAATATAGGTTTTTCAAATCTTCAAATTTCATATCCTCATTCCTTTAATCCTATTACAATATATTCTATTGGATAGGCTTCAGAATTTGCCTCCTGATTGTTGGCAAATCTTCCTGTCTTTAAGTCTCTTTTCTGAGGTAAGATTTTTAATGGTATCTCTCTTTTGATAATTCTATCAATAATAAATCCTGAGTACTGTAAACTATCAGCGAAAACCTCTGCATTTAAAATCTCAACTCCCTTTAGTGTAGTATCACCTATTACATAGCAACATCGTCCACCTTTTTTTAAGATACGATAACTCTCATCAAATACTTCTTGCATATCAATAAAAAAGGTTTCCACCTCTTTTGCCATCTTTTTATTCTTTTGTAACATCTTATTGACAATTTCTTGGGCTATAGTACTTTTTAACTCTTTATTATTAGAATTCTTATAAGCTGAACCAATAAACTCTTTTTTATAATCTGTTAAATTATCTGCAAAATCTAACCAGATGGTAGATAGTTGATGTAAATCAGCATACTCATAACTGGTTACATAAGGGCTTGAGCTAACTATCAAATCTACGCTATTATCATTGACAGGTTGTCTTTTGGCGTCTTGAGCCTTTATGTTTAGATGTTCTTTTAAGTTTTCTCTAACCTTTTGTGGGACAACTTGATAAAAATCATTATTCCCTCTTTGCATCTTTCTTAGATGGATCTTAAAAACCTCATAAGGGTTAGCAGGCTTCTTTTTAAAATCCCTCGTGGGTTTAGTACTTCCTTGTAACCAAATAGAACAACTCTTTAAGATATGACTAAAGGCTATTAACAAAAAATCCCTTATGACTTCATCATCTTCTTCATAAATTGCCTTTAAAATTTTACCTAATTTAGCCTTGTTTTTTTCATCAAACCAGTAATCTATTCTTTCAATATGCTTTTCTGGAATCAACGGCACAATGTCATCTGTAAACAAAGTTTCCCTATTGTTTAAA
>JBFMDD010000087.1:0-3989 GCA_040754115.1 bacterium | reverse complement strand
ATTGTTTTTTACTACCAATTTCAATCAATTTCTATAAATTTCCATTATATTTCTATCAGTTTCTATCTTTCTTGTAGTGTGAGATGAAAGTTTCATTTTCATTAGTGAACTTAACCATACAGGTCGATATTTTGTAATGACCTGAACGCTTACGAAATTAGAAATTGGGGAAAGAAGTGAAGACCTAATTTCTAATTTCCAAAAGGAATCACATGGAAAACGATGAAAATAAACCGTCCCTAAATAGCTCAGTTAATGGCAGTGTCCAGTATAGTTATACATGAAATCCTTTTCCCCATTTTCCCAGATTTTCCCATTTTCCCTTCTTACACCTAAAAAAACGCAAAAGTTCATTATAGTAAATTTGGGTAATGTCAGACACCACCTAAAATCTGGCACTTAATTCTTCTACCTTCTTTTCTAACTCCTTAACTTTATTTACTAATTCAGGTAGTTTATGAGTTAATGCTTTTATTTTCAATTCCTCTTGGTGAGAGTGGGCAGGGAATCCAGAGGCTATTAAATTTGGTCCTATATCTTTAATTACTACACCACGCGCTGCTACTATGGTATTTTCTTTAATTATGACATGGTCTGATACACCGACCTGTCCTGCTAAAGTAACATTATCTTCTATCGTGACACTCCCTGAAATACCCACTTGAGCAACAATAATACAATTTTTACCTATTTTTACATTATGTCCGATTTGAACAAGGTTATCAATCTTGGTTCCTCTGCCAATAATAGTAGCACCAATAGTTGCGCGGTCAACACTAACACATGCCCCAATTTCTACATCATCTTCAATAATGACTTCTCCCTTTTGAGGAATCTTGTGGTGAATATTTCCACTTTTAACATATCCAAATCCATCACTCCCAATTACCGTATTACTATGAATAATTACTCTTTTGCCTATTCTTACCTTTTCATTTACTGTAACTTTAGGATATAAAATAGACTCTTCTCCTATTACAACTTTATTACCAATGTAAGTCAACGGGTAGATAACAACTTCATCTTCAATTTTTACTTCATCTTCTATAACTACATATGCACCAATGCTAACTCCTTTTCCTATCTTAGCATCTTTGCTTATAATTGCGCTTGGGTGTATTCCTTTAACCGGGATTGTAGAAGGGATAAAAATATTAAGTAGTTTTGCAAAAGCTAACTTAGGATTTTCAACAATAATCTTTGGGATGGATATAGTTTTTATATCTTCTGGAACAAATTTATTTGGTAGGACTACACAAGAGGCACATATTTGACTTTCAGAGATTTTTTTTAGCTCCTTCTTATCAAATATAAAGCTTATATCTCCTTTTTTAGCCTCTTTGATCGGAGCTATTTGGGAAATAGGTATATTTTTGTCACCTTCTATTATCTTTCCATTTACCAACTTAGCTATTTTTTCTAAGTTTAATGTTTTAGTCATTATTTCTTTAATGGAGTTGTTTCCTTTTCCTTCTGTCCTTCTTTTTTAGTCATTGATTTAATCTTTGCAATTACATCTTCAGTAATATCCAGACTATCATCTACATATAAGACATAATTATTTTCAAGAATAATATTTATACCCTTTTCTTCTGCTATCTGTTTAATAAGAAGATATACCTTTTGTGTTATCTCTTTGGTTAATTCTTCTTCTTTGGCAGACAGATATTCTTCTGCCTCATGGCTATATTTAAGCACTGCTCGTTTCTTTTCATTAATTTCTTTTTCTTTCTTAGCTCTTTCTTCATCACTTAACAAAAGATTTGATTTCAATTCCTCTTCTAACTTTTCAATCTCTTGTGTACGGGTATTAATTTCTTCTTGTTTTTCCTTTAGCTCTTTTACTAACAACCCCTTTGCCTTTTTAGATTCTGGATATTCATCAAATATCCGTCTCCCATCAATAACCCCAATCTTATTTACCTCTTCTTTTACACCAACTTCTATGTTGGCTTCTTTTTCTTCTTGTGAATACACTGTATTAGTTAGTCCTAAAATCAGTACTGCACTCACAATTAACACATTTACTTTTTTCATTTATCTTCATCTCCTTTTTTAAAATTTGGTTCTTATCATTATCTTTAAAAAGCACTTACACCCTTACTATTTTAGATGTCTGGCTTTGTAATCATGTCATAAGGTAGGACCTGTAATAATAAGATGGCATTGAGCATTTTATATTCACCTCCCTAACTTTAGTAGCTACGGTCGAAAGAAGAAGATATAAGAATATTCCCAATTGGATAGGAGAAGCTGTAATCCACACATCTATTTGTTTAAATCGCTCTTTCAAAACCTCTTTATACTCTGCAAAAAACATTGTAGTAGTAGGTGTATCTACAACATCAATAATAAGTCGAATCAATTCATCTTTGTATTCCTTCTCCTCCTAACTCCATATACCTAATATAGTTTGAGGTTCTACTGTTATAGCTCCGAAGTGATCTACCAACTCTCTTATCGTTTGATGAATCTTGTCATATTCTACAGGAGTGCCATCGTTATATTTTAGCGGTAATAGAATTTCGTATCGTAGTATAGGCATAGTCAAAACCTTCTGTTTGGAGAATCCTATATTTGATTTTCAAATCATCTAAAATCTTAAGGCTTTTTCCCCTAACTTCATATATGTCATTAGGAAGACAAATTACTTTTACTCTTTTGACTAACTCACATAATCCTTTAGCATTATCTTTTTCATTTATAAATTTAATTCTTACCATTTGCATTTTTTTCACCCTCTTTTATAAATTGAATGCTCTCGGATAAAATTGAGCGTTGATTTTATTGGCTCTTCCTAACAGACAATCCTTTCTTTACCCCCACTGAAAGGAGCAAGGACCAAGGTTCAAGGAGCAAGAAAAAACCTTTCATCCTCGCTCCTTGTTCCTTGAACCTTATTTTTATCCGAGAACCTTCATAAATTTTAACATAATGTATAGAATTATGTCAAGAGAAAAAAATGCAAAAATTTTTTTCTTTGCAGATTTTTAGAAATACGACCCAAAGCTAATATGAGCTTCTGGGTCACCTTTATGATGTCCTGGTGCATCAGATAGCCCCCATGCATAATCTAATCCTTACCCACAAGTTGAGTAACAAGATGAGGTAAGTAAGGATAAACTATAAACGGGAGATTAGAGATTGCAGGAGAGCGAAGTGAGTGGCAAAATTCCAAATCACAAATTCCAAAATACAAATAAATTCCAATGACCAAAATTCAAAATTCCAAAACAAATTGATTACTTTTTCTTTTTGTAGTATTACGATGGCAAAAGATGAAAGGGATTCAACAATTACCTTTGGGACAAGAGAAATAAGCTATACCTACAAATTCTTACAAAATCTAAAAGGAGAGATATATCTTTATCAAGATAAATTTGGACATCCTTTAGAACAGGGAATTCAATTAGACTGAAGTCCTAAAGAAGAACATACCTTTATATTACGAATCTCTAAGATAAATAAATAAAGATAACCTCTTAGATGATGGATTACTTAGCAAACTTGAGTGGGTAAGGCAAAGGAGTCTCTGGAGTGAAAAAATAACTCATGATGGTAAAATGGGATTAGGTTTCTTTTATCTTCCTTCATTATTTGCTGAAGATTCTAATTATAAACCAACATTAAAGAAGGTATTAGCCTACTATGGGCATGATGGCTATACTAATGCCAAACCTATCTTCCTTGATAAAAGAAATAAAACTTTACTCAATTTAAACTTAGACCTTGATACCATACTTGCTATTGATCCATCTAATCCAAGAGATGGGCATATTCATTCTATGTTTAGTTATTTAAGAGCAGGATTAAAAACTATGCTCAAAAGGAAATTTACTTCTAATTTAGAGGCAGGAATAGGTTATAATGGATTTATTCAACTTGATGAGTTAATAATCCTGAAATCGGCAAGTAACTGAGTAAAAAGGTGAGAGGGAGGTGAAAAAGAAGGTTATTTTGATAAATTTGGGAGAGAATTAAGGATAAGA
>JBFMDD010000086.1:0-2132 GCA_040754115.1 bacterium | reverse complement strand
GGGAATGCCTAAGCCTGTGTGTTTTACTTCTCGTGAAATTCGTCTGCCATAGCCATCGTAGGAGTAGGTAATTAGGTAATTAGGTGATTGGGTAATTAGGAGTCTATTGGCATAGTCGTAAGTATAGATAGTAGTAGTCCCTGCTTCTGTCTTGCTTATCATGTTGCCATTGGCATCATAGGTATAGGTAGTAGCTCCTGCCTGTAATAATCTATCACCAGCATCGTAAGTATAGCTTATACCGTTCATCGTCAGCCGATTGCCAACTGGGTCGTAGGTGTAGGTAGTAACTGAACCGTTAGGATAGGTTGCTTGAGTTAGTCTGCTTATTAATTCACAATTCAAGATGTGACCCTCTCTCTCTCTGACCCTCTCTCTCTCTCCAGCTACCATTTAACAGAGTAGCTCAAAACACCCTTTCTCCTTCTGGTTATCAATATTTTTTCTGTAACTATTTCCAATTTAAAGACTTATAAAGAGTGTCCCCTTTTATAAAGAGTGTCCCCTTTTATAATTAAACCTATCCCTATTATTTTACTTTGTTTAGTTTTTTCACTCTATTATAAGCTTCAAGAGAGTCATTTTTTATTTCTTCAGCTTCCTTTAATTGACTAACCGCTAAAATAGAATTACTTATTTTTATAGCTTTTTTATAAGAGATTAAGGCTTTATTTAGTAACCCTCTTTGTTCATAGAGAAATCCTAATTGATGATGCAAAAAAGGGTCATTCGGGGATAAATTCACACTTTTTTCTGCATAAGTTAAGGCTTTATCTAGTAAGGATTCTTTTTCTTTCGCACTTGTAGTAATTGAACTTTTAAGACCATAAATATCTGCAAGGCGCATATAGATATTTGGGTTGCTTGAATCGATTTTCATCGCCTTTTTAATTTCTTTAATTGCCTTATTAAATTTTTCCTTAAAACAATATGCATTTGCAAGATGCATGTAAATGTCTGGATTATTTGGATTAATTGATTTTGCCTCTTCAAATGATTTAATTGCTTTATCATATTCTTTATGTGATATATACATATGGCCTAATGTTATATAATCAGAAATAGTTTTTGGTTCTTTATTAATTAATTCTTTTAATTCTCTTTCTTTAAGACAAACATATCTCCATTTATTAATTAAATTAAATTTAATTAATGAATAACCTCCAATAAATAAAATAAGTATGACTATAACAACTATAGCTATCTTTTTACCCTTAAATAAATTCATCATTCATTCACCTTCTTATTTTTTTACCATTTGTTAGGATTAAGTATTGGATTTCTTTTACATTCCTCATCACCTAATTGAGGAAGCCAAGTAATAATAGATGTAATTTTCTCATCCCATGTAACACGAGTCTCTGTATAATGTTTTGTTTCAGGAATTGTCTCACTAGAGGTTGAAATTTTATCACATTCAATACAAACTGTAAGAATAAATATTACCCTTGTTTTTGTTATATCTCTCTTAATTGTTATCTTCTTCTTCCAAAAACACTGTAACACAGCCCAAGGAATAGGGAATTCTGGTCCTTCGGTATGAGAAAAGCTAAGTTCCCATTTGTCTCCAGGTATACGGACTTCTTTTACAGTTTTTCTCCAAGGTCCTGGGATACGCACACTATAACATCTCAATCCTTCTGGGTCTATTAAATTCACAGGATTGTTGTTTACGTATACATATTTATGAAAATTATAAGGATTAAAAGGATCCTCATAAGGATCCTTAGTAATAAACCTCCCAACTTGGGGATCATAATATCGGTTTAGCATATACTGAAGATTTGCGGCAGGATCATCATGCACTCCATACTTGCCTACAAACTTGTAGTAATTCCTCTTCCACCCAATGCCATTCTCTTCCTTCTTAACTGCCCCAAAAGCATCATACTCATAAAGTCATTGTAACCGACCCATTCTCATCAGTTAAGTTCACTGTTGACCCCAAGCCATCATAATGGAAATAATCACTGCCTTGATAAACTATCTTATCTGCCTTCATCAGTCTTAACAAATCCTCCCGTGCTAACAACTGCCCATTGCCGTAAATGTATTCTACGGGATTACGACATTTGCCATCCTGTGGAAATTCTAATAATACATTCGCTCCATCCCACAAATAGGTGGTAACT
>JBFMDD010000085.1:0-2770 GCA_040754115.1 bacterium | reverse complement strand
ATCATCATCTAATGCTTCTATTAATGGCTCTATTGCCCTTTCATCTTTTAATGCACCTAATAACATTGGAAGAGTAGGAAACCTCCCTATCTTTAACACCTCTTCTTTTAATACCTTAATTAATGGTAGTACTGCTCTTTTATCCCCTATCATACATAAGCCGTAAATAGCAGATGCACGAACCATTGTGTTATCACTCTTCTCCTCCAATACTTCTACAAATACTTCAATTACTCTATCATCTTTATCTTTTACTACATCTATAATTATATCTCTAATTATATACTTTCCAAGAAAAAATCTAAGTCTCCAATCTCTATTTTTATCTTTAAATACCTCTAATAGTGTAGGAATAGCAGGTCTACCAATCTTTTCTATTGCATTCCATTCAGGAGCAACTAACCAACCTGCAGATTCCAGATCATCTCTGCATAGTTTACATTTCCTTTCTATACCTGTAAGGAGTTTTCTTACTTTCTTCTCAATTCTTTTCTGCTCTTTATAAGTAATCTCAACTTTAGTAAATCCCTTATCAAACTTCTCATTCAATATATCAACTACTTCATTACGAACTATTATATCCTCTCTTTTATCATTCATTATCTCTATTAGAAGTTCAACTATCCTATCATCCCTTATTTCATCAACTACCAATGAAATAAGAACCATTCGAAGCTGCCAATCTCCTTTCTTATTCTTAATTACCTTTATTAAAGTTGGTACACCTGCTTTACCAATACTTACCAACTCCTTTAATAACCTTTGCATCTCCTCTTCATCTGGTGTATCTTTCCATTTAATATCCTCAAGCCTTCTAATACCTTCCAGCTTAAAGAAAGGGAACTTCTCTATTCTATTAACAATTCTTAGCACCCTCTTCTCGGTTTCCTCCTCTGCCTGCCTTATTTTTCCCCTTGACTCAACTTCCTTCTTTTCTTTCTGTAGCTTTTCCTGTTCTCTCTTAACTCCTGCTGTTTCTTGCTCTGATTCTACCTGAGCTACCTTCTCACCCTTTAATTTCTCACTTCTCTGTCCACACTCAACTAACAGGCAGAAACTAAATACCAATATTAAACTAACCAACAACCATTCTCTTATCTTCATAAGATTTCACCATCTTTTCTATTTTAACTTCCTCAATGCCCTATCTTACAACTTACAACATACAACTTATAACTTACAACTCTTGTATAGTCTATCCTCTACCCATTATACTCCTCCATTTTACTTGAGTCAATAAATTTTAAACTTTGCATTGTCATTTTGCATTTTGCACTTTACATTTTGCATTTTGCATTATCCTTTACCATTCTCTCCACCAAGTACATGCACAGTATAGTTTGTAGCCCAAGCCAACCTACCCTCTGGTGTGATTATAGCCCTTCTTGTAATCTCATCATATGTTACAGTACCGAGTATACCAGTAATGGTAGTTGAATTTATAGTATCTTTATCCATATCCTCTGAAAAGATTATATGTATCCTTGCACCAACAGATACATTTGTCTTGCCATCTGTTGGGTATGTAGCTTTTACTGTAGGAGATCCGTTATCTACTATAACTGGGAAAGCTGCTTCTACTTTGTAAGGTGAACCATAGGTAAATTTACTACTATCAGGTAGTGTATGATTACTTGCTCTATCATAGGCTAAAACTGATAGTTCGTAGAGGTTATTGCCAACAGTTGCAATGGGTACATCCCAGGTATATGTATAAGTCCCGCTAACATCTTTATCCTCCTCTGTGGTTCCAATTGTCCCTGTCTCTTCAAGTAACCTTATCTTATAGCTTACCTCAACCTTATCTATTCCAGAACCATCATCCTCATCAGTAACTACTGCTTCAACTATAACCGTTCCCATAATCCAGTCATCTGGTTTTATCTCTGTTCCATCCTGTCTATAAAGTTTAAAAGATGTTACCTGAGGTGGATTACCAATTCGTTTTCCACCCGCTAACTTCATCCTTTTCATCAATGCCTTGGGGTAGAATGTAGGCCATGCATCCTCAGAATACTCTTTATCTAATAGACTAGACCAACAGCGTTTCTCTTCTTCATTAGTAAAGAAGCCTCCCATTACTTGCTCATAACAATACTCTACCAGCCCATCACAACGAAATGTCTTTGGAAATCCTGTAGGATTCTTAATCCCTGGCCATCTATCCTTTACATATTTAGCTCCCTTCTGCATCCAAGCAGTGGCAATGATCTTCCTACGCTTTTCAGCATCCATGTCTCCACTATTATACGCACCTTTGTAACCTCCTGGGAAATTAACATAAGAGTCGATAAATGGTTGGCAACTTACTGTTCCATGTTCACCAACTGCTTCAATTACACTATGTTTAAGGTCAGAGTTGGTAATATTGATATAATATGGAGGAGCTGTCTCAACATAGACCTCATCCCCTTTAGAATGGGAGCAGAAATAAATACCAGCGTGATGAAAACCTACTCCTAAGATAGCCTCAGGTACCTTATTCCTAAATACCGCATCTCCCATCTCACAGTTTGGCTCTACCTCTGCATAAGCAGAAACCCCTCTTAATAATAACAACACAATCAACCCGAATAATGAAACTCTTTTAAACATTTTGATACCTCCTTCTCTCTGGCAAAGATTTAATACTCATAATCCTTGCCTGTTAGTTTTTTTAATGCATTTGCTATAATATCTTTATTACCTTTCTTTACTTCTTCTAATGTTTTTTCTAACGGTTCTACTGCTCTTTTATCTCCCATTTCACCTAATGTTTTTGCAATAATCA
>JBFMDD010000084.1:0-3034 GCA_040754115.1 bacterium | reverse complement strand
TGCTCCTATCTTCTTCGTTCTTCTCCCAACTTGTCTGATTATACTCTCAAGTAAACTTGTTGTCCTTGGAGAGGTAATACCAATCTCTAACCATAGCTCTATATGGGAGAATATATGGCTTACAGAACGCAAAGATTAAAGGTAAAAGGAATCATAGAAAATTCACGAAACTCCAGATCTGAATACTTACATTAAATACATCATGTTCATACATAATTTTCACAGTATTAAGTAATGTCCATGAAGTATAAAGATTAAACCAATGACCAAAAAGCATTACAATATTTGGATCGTTCTCTGGATCAAATTTTATTGATGGAGAAGTCGAAAGTTTAATATAAAATCCTCTAAACTCAGGATCAGTTTTATTATAATGGATTTGAATAGGTAAGGACATATACTTTAACATCATTGTCTTTCCAGTACCTTTTCTTCCTACTAAAATTTGATGTTTTGGCTGTTTTAAGCTTATTAAGATATCCTCTCTTCTTGCAAAATATGCCGAAATCTCCTCAGGCAAATGACTTTCTGCTTTTATCTCGAAGGCTCGCTCAATCTTCTCTAAAATTTCAGTAATGTTGTCTGTATTCATTTCTCCCCTTCTATTAGGAAATAACTTTACTGATAATTCCGAAATTGCCATATTGTCTTAAAACCTAATATGTAAAATTGGATATTAGTCCCGAGGTGTCAACAACATCAAAAACTTTCTGGGATATCAGGTTGAGGAAAATATCAATCCCTGTTGCCTTATTTTTTACTCCAATTCAAAATTTCTAATCCTTTGATATTTCTCTAAAATGTTCTTCATTATTGGTCACAAGAACAAGATTGTTTGACAGAGCAACACCTGCAATAAGGATATCAATATCATCTATCAGTCTTCCTATTTTTCGCAAATTAGTGTATAAATCCGATGAAATCATAACTGATTCTTTAGTTAAAGATAGAACAGTATTATGCTTTGTAAACTCAAGAAACGAATCCAGTTGTTTCGATGCGTCTCTGTATTTTAAACCACTAAGAATTTCATAGTAGGTAATGATACTCAGATTTATTTTTTCGTATTGGTTAAGATATTTTTTAAAATTAGAGACAACATTATCTTGGTTCCTAAAGAACAGAGATAAGATGTCTGTATCAACTAATACTGGTTCCACCGCCTCGTCTCCTTGAAAAAGCCTGACTTCTACGTTGTCTGGTTTCTTCTAAAAAATTATTAAATACATCTTCAGGAATATCATTCCAGCAACCGGCAAATTGCATTATCTGGTTAATATTCACATTAGATTTTTGCAAGCCTACCCAAAAATAATGAATAACATCGTATATCTCTGACAGTTTATCTTCTGGAATAAGTTTAATTTCTTCCATTACTTTATCACGGATAACTGATTCTCTCATTTAAAATCACTCCTTTGTTGTATAATTTTGGTATAGTCTATCACCATCCCCTTTTTGCAATTTTGGCTAACCTTAGATTATACCTTCTTTTTCTTCCTTTTTGTTTTTTGCTTTGTATTTGTGTCAATGCGATGTCGAAACATCCAGTAATGGGTCTTTACTCTTTGAATGTATGCCTGGTCCTGGAGAACAACTTTCTCCACCATGTCTAAAATCAAAGGGGCAATCTCCGATTGTGGACTGGTTAAATTCAGAATTGGTCCTTTCAACTCGTCTATGATTTCCGGATCGTCATCTCCCATCCATTTTGCATAAAACTCTGGACTTTCCCACCCATAGGCAATAACTGCTTCAACTTGTTTGGTCAGCGAAGATACAACACAGAAAAACACCCGTCGGCAATCACAATCGGGCTCGTCACAATACATTTCGAGCAGTGAGTAATGAGCTGGTGGCAAATCCCATGATGAGTTTTCAAGTACGGTAATAGTACGTGTTTCTCGTTCTGCTATCTTGGGAAAATAATCATGAAATGAAACATATGGCATTTATCTTCTCCTTATGCATAACCTTAGATTATACTGCCTATTAGCAGTTTTATATTACTGCATTATAAGTTAGGCTATTTATAGAGTAGCATAAATAGAATATTCTGTCAAGAAAAAATCTCGCTTCGCTCAATAACTTTAATAGAGTAGAGGATTTATCCTCTAAAAAAGAGGTAACCGTTCAGGGTTCAAGGTTCAGGGTTGGGGGTGTGCTTCTGACTTGATTTGCTTAGTTGTTTGTCAGAATTTAATATTTTTAAAGCATTTATACTCAACACCGTTACAAATTGCGATTTTAGAAACGGTTCACTTTAGCGTGAAAGCTTGCGGTTAAAAAATGGGTAAGCGTTCAGGTGTAAGTAAGGGAAAATGGAAAAGTAGGGGAAAAGGGGAAAAATATTAAAGAATTTCATTTCAAATTTTAATTTTCAGTGATCAGTATGTTCAGTGAACAGTGATCAGTATGTTCACTGCTCACTGCTCACTGCTCACTGCTCACTGAGTATACTGAACATACTTTTCTCTCAAAATGTGGAGTGCGAAAGCTTGCTTTCGCTTTGGACGGCGAGAGCTTGCTTTCGCTTTGCTCAAAGCGGTAGCAAGCTACCGTACTCCAAAAAGAGGAACTTACTTTTGCAAAGACTATAATGTGGGAACGACCAGAACAACTATCAAATCCCGCTACATAAAAATAAATTTCCCATTTTCCCACTATTTTCCCTTTTCCCTTCATTACACCTGAACGGTTACAAAAATGGATATGAAATTAGAAATTGGGGAAAGAAGTGAAAACCTAATTTCTCATTTCCAATTTCTAATTTCCAAAAGAAATCACCGTGAAAACGATGAAAATAAACCGTCCCTAAATAGCTCAGTTAATGGCAGTGTCCAGTGTAATCTTTATCGCTTAGTAACCTTGAACCCTGAACATGGAACCTGATAACCTGCAAAATTCTTCGAGCTGTATGGTTAGAATAATAAAGACTCATGTATCAGTTTTTAAGAGAGTTAAATCACACAATGCAAGATAGAAATAAATTGAAATTAGTTGAATTCGAAGAATGTTGCGAAGCAAAAATTTA
>JBFMDD010000083.1:0-2404 GCA_040754115.1 bacterium | reverse complement strand
TTGAAAAGGCATTAACCAATCCGCTGCTCGATTTGGATGTCGAAGGATCTATAGGGGCTTTAATCAATGTTACAGGAGGGCCTGAAATGACTATGAGAGAAGCTCAAGATGTAGTAGAAACCGTTTCTGGTAGACTATCCGAGGATGCAAAGATAATCTGGGGTGCTATGTTGGAACCTGAGCTAGGTGATTCAATTAGGGTCATGCTAATAATTACAGGTGCCAAGCCTAGAGAAGAGTTGGTGAAACTAGAAAAACCGGCAAAAAGAAGAAGCATCATAGAAGAGGAGCTAGGTATTCAGTTCTTAGAGTAAGCCATATAAATAATTTTAATAATAAAATCAATTCTAATAAGTGAATTACTATGCTTGGGAACATAAAAGAAACGATAAAAAAATATGTCAACGTAATGAAAATAGCCAAAAAACCAACTATTAAAGAAATGAAGGAAATACTGAGAATAGTTGGTGTAGGTTTTCTTGTAATGGGTATCATAGGATTTATATTTTATATGATATCTGTGTTTGCTGGTGCTTGAGATGATATACACTGTTAAGACAATAATAGGGAGGGAGAATGTTGTTATTGAGGCGATGGCAAATAAAGCCAAAGTGAATGCTATGAATATAAAGGCACTAGTTCATCCTGAAGAAATAAAAGGATATGTTTTCGTTGAAGGTGAGTTGAAAGACATTCAAGAAGCGATAAGGGAAATACCCCATGCTCGTGGTATTCTCAGAGAGCCGGTTGATATTTCTCAAATAAAAAAGATGATAGAGACAAAGAAAAAGGACATTGAGATAAAAGATGGGGATATAGTGGAGGTAATAGGCGGTCCATTCAAGGGCGAGAAAGGTAGAGTGACGAGATATGACAAGGATAAAGGTGAGGTCACTATAGAGCTAATAGAAGTAACAGTCCCAATACCAGTTACTGTTAATGCCGGATTAGTTACTGTTGTGCAAAAAATAGGTGAGCAACAAAATGAGTAAAGAGACTATTGAGATGCTAGTAGAAGGCGGTAATGCAAAGCCAGGACCTACTACTGCACCTAAATTCTCTCAATACAAGGTAAACATGGGGGAAATATTTCAGAAGATAAATGAAGAGACGAAAGAATACAAAGGGATGAATGTTCCTGTGAAGATTGTTATTGATACCGAGACAAAGAGTTATAGCATCAGTGTTGGCGTTCCTCCTATATCTTCTCTGATAAAGAAAGAGTTGAAGCTAGATAAAATAGGTAGCAGCGGATCTAAAAAACAGGTAGCAGAGGCTGAAAAACCAAAAGAAGAGAAGAAAGAGGAAAAACCTAAAAAAGAGGTAGCCAAAGAACAACCCAAGGAAACTAAAGAAGCACCCAAAGAGGCCGAGCCAGTCGAGGAGAAACCCAAGGTGAGAGTAATTGTTGGCAATCTTACAATAGAACAATGTGTCAAGATTGCTAAAATGAAACAAAGCGGGTTGCTATCCAAAAACCTGAAGAATGCAGTAAAAGAAGTAGTTGGTTCTTGCGTCAGCATGCCTATAACTGTTGAAGGCAAACCGCCGAAAGAAGTGCTTAAGGAAATAGATAGCGGTATGTACGATAGCAAATTCATTAAAAGTTGAAATAATAATTTATCATGACTTTGGTTTATTGATTGATCCGTATAGGAAAAAAACCCTTAAGTGGATAATGCCTTACTACAGGATAGAAAGGCTTTAATAGTTTAATTCATTTTATAGAAATAGGTAGATTGATTGCCTAAAAAATGGTTACTTGGATTAATGGCTGCTACTTTAGTAGGATGTACATTATATTCTTTAACCCGCCCAATACAAGCTCGTTATCCAGTTGAAACTTCAGCTCCAGTGGTAACTACATCAACTATGTATACACCTTCACCTACATTACCACCAACACTTACACCTACATTATATTCACCAACAGCAACTTTACGATCCGCAACACCCACACAAATTTCATTATGTCCTGATGGAGGAAAGTATGAACCAATATTTAGTAAGACCACTAAAGAACTTCTGGTGCATCTATGTAGGTATAATGATCCAGAATTGGGTGAAGTTATAATTTATGTTATTGCAAGAGAAGACTACACTACTCCTTTGCCCCTTGCTCCTGGAGCTTATATGAAAGGTGATGGGGTCGTTCAAAATGCTCAAGGCACGGGCACCAACTTTGATATTACAATGTACCTAGGCAATGATTGCCAAAGAGCCCCTCGTTATCCAGATGACGTATCTGTTATCGGTCCATATAAGCAAGCTGGGCAAACGTATAGATTGTTTTTTAGTGGGCCTGATGATTTTTTAAACTCTCCTGGGGAACAAAATCGGAAATTCCGAGATTATGTTGCAAGACAATTTGATGGTCCTCTTAAATACCTTTATGAACTTTATC
>JBFMDD010000082.1:0-14347 GCA_040754115.1 bacterium | reverse complement strand
AGGTGGTAGGTGGTAGGGATGTTACCTATTACATATCACCTATTACCTATATCTGCTTATAGGTGATAATCTCTGAAAATAGTGCAAAACTTCCTCAACACGACACTAGTATAAATCTTTTTAGTCCTTCAATTAAGCGATCTATTTAACCTTTATGGGTAAGATTTTTCAGATTCCCTAAGTTTGCTACCTTTTTGAATCTTAAAAATTACCCCCTTGATTTTCAAGGACTTACAGCTTCATATACCCCAAAATTAGCAATTTGCTGTGGAACTTGGGCTCAGCTGAGCAAGTATGTCTTCTAAAGCACCTAAACGCTTATTATACCGCTTATCCATAACTAAACATGTTTTTTAACTTCATTTTAACCTCATCTGAATTTAGATATACATATTCTCCTTTCTTCAATTTCCCTAACCTAAAAGGTCCAAATTGAGTTCTTTTTAGGCTTAAGACGGTATGGTTAATAATTTCACCCATTCTTCTAATCTGCCTTTTTTTGCCCTCTGTAATGGTTATTTTTAGAATGGTATTTTTAGGTAGTATCTTTTCTACTACAACCTTTGCGGGGAGTGTTTTCCCCTCATTTAATCTAATGCCTCTTCTTAGCCTCATTATATCTTTTTCTTCAAGTTTTCCTTTGAATTTAACTAAATAAGTCTTTGGAACTTTGTATTTAGGATGGATAAGTTTATTAGTTAGATCACCATCATTGGTTAAAAAGAGTAATCCTTCAGAATTATAATCAAGCCTACCAACTGGATATACTCTTTCTTTTACTCCTTTTAACAAGGAAGAAATGGTGGGTCTGCCTTCCGGGTCAGATAAGGTTGTAACATATCCTTTGGGTTTATTTAATAGGAGATATACTTTTCTTTCTAATTTAATTGGTGAGCCATCAAATCTAATAGTGTCAACTTTTGTGTCAATTTTTACTCCAGGTATTTTGACTATTTTACCATTAACACTAATGTGTCCTTCTAAAATTAATTCTTTACACCTTCTTCGAGAACCAACACCTGCTTGCGCTAAGATTTTTTGTAGCCGTTCCATTTTCTAATTATTTCTTCTCAAAATATTTCTTCTCAAAACATCTTCTATCATTGATATTAGTTGTCTAATATCAACAGGTTTATCCAGAAATGCAGATACATTTCCCATTGCTACTTCAGGGTCATGGCGCATTTCCGAATATGAAGTTAACATTATCACAGGTAATTTTCTATGATGAATTCTTAATTTCCGTAACATTTCTATTCCATCCATACCAGGCATCTTTATGTCTAAGATGACTATGTCTGGATGTTCAATCTCTACTTTATCTAACCCTTCTTTTCCACTACTGGCTGCAACTGGCAAAAAATTACCTATTGATAATCCTTCTTTAAGTGATGTCCTGAAACTATTATCATCATCAACTATCAATATTTTTTTCACCACACTTCACCTCCACCTTAATTAACAATTCACAATTCACAATTAACAATTTGCATATCTGTGTTACTTAGCCCCATTTCGCCTCAAGAATCTATTCCCTCAAGATGTGGGTAACGATAAGACTGGTTTTTTACACACCTGAAACGATTATATTCCTTCTAACTCCTCCAACAATAATCTTTTAGTTGCATTTAATCGTTTAACTCGCTCAATATACCTTTCCCAAATATGCTCTTGGTTTAATTTTTTATATAGTTTTTTTACCTCTTGACAATATTCTTTAGCCATTTGGTAATCATCTTTTCTTCTTAAACCTATATAGTAGTCAATTAGTCTTTTAAATAGTCTAATAGCCTGTGTAGGTTTTTTATCTATAGCCTGTTTTGCCACTTTTTTTATATCATAAACTCGTTGATTGGGTAAAAGTGCAATTTTAATAGCCGAATCAATGTCCTTTTCATATAGAAGTAGTTCTATAAGAAGTGGATACTTTTTTGCCTTTCCTAAAAACAGCAATATATTGTTTCTAATCTTTTCCCATCTATCTAATCCACTAAACAAACCTTTCATTTTTTTATACGATTCTAATTCGCCTTCTTCTTTAAAAACATCAAAATAAAGATTTAATGCTGAATTGATGTTATTTGTTTTTTCGTAAAGAAGGGCTAAATTTTTCTTTAAGATTAGTTTAGGGTATTTTTCATAGACCTCAATTGCTTTTTGATACCATTGTATTGCTTCATTTTCTTTTCCTAATTGCTGCAATTTATCACACAGTCGTACACAATTCCGCCAATTATTAAGGTTATTTTTACAAACCTCAAGATATCTATCGTTATCACCCTTTTTATCATAAACTTCCAATAGCAGTTCTATTATATTTTCTTTTTGTTCATCTTCTTTTAAATCTGAAAGTTTTGCCAATAGCATCCTTTCTAACTTATCATAATCTGTTTGATTATGACATTGTGTTAGAATTAATTCTAATATAGATGGTGCAAAACCTCCTGTATCTTGAAGATAAAGTTCAATAAAATCATTAAAGAATACTTCCTTTTGAGGAAAGCTAAACTTAGAGCTAATGCTTGAATAATCATACACACATTCTTCAATAAACTCTGCAAATAATCCATCTACATCATATCTTTT
Organism: bacterium; assembly: GCA_040754115.1. Lineage (GTDB taxonomy): Bacteria > UBA9089 > CG2-30-40-21 > CG2-30-40-21 > SBAY01 > JBFMDD01. Next base: position 11,761 of record JBFMDD010000082.1, on the reverse strand, counting down.
TTTATAATTTGTAACAGATTGTTGGATAATAACCTGTAAAATTTTCAATCCGTTTTGGAACTCGTCTTTTTTAAAGTAATTCTTTGCAGTCTCTTTAATCCCTTTTAACTTATCTAAAAGATTATTTAGTTGTTGATAGTCTTTTATCTCAAATTCTAAAGGAAGGACTGCATGGTCTCCATATCTTCTATTTTCAGGTGTCTTTTTAGGAGTATCAAGATTCAATACAGAAATTATATGAGGGTCTTTTTTAATCATTTCCATCAAAAGCCCTATTAACTCTTCCTTCCTCATTCTTCCTAATGAAGATTCAAGCTGTGTGATTTCCTTAAAACTATCTCGATTTTTTATCCATGCGTATAGAAGGGCAATAGTATGTTTACATAGATGTTCTGCAGATGGACAGTTACAGTTGGTATTTACTTCATTGTTCTTTATATTAACTGATGCAACATAATTTGAAAGTCCACTTCCCACTACTTCAGCTTGAATGGTTTGATCCCATACAATAGGATTGATAATCCTTCCTTCATTGAAGTACATTAATCCTCTTGTTAAAGTAGAATAATTGGCAAGTTTTTTAATTTTTTCTTCTGTTAACTCTAATAAACTTGTTGCCACCAAAGATTTATTAGCCCTCTTTTCAATAAATTTTTGCATATTAGTTCATCCAATCGTTTATTAACTATTTGCTTCTGATACTCCTGCTTCTTCAAATGTAGCCATCTGTGTAAGTATTTTAACCCCAGCATCTACTAAATCCATTGCTAATACTGCACCAGTACCTTCTCCTAATCGAAGATTCATATTCAAGATAGGTTTTAAACCTATAAAGTCTAATATAATTTGATGTCCTTTTTCAACTGAAGTATGTCCTGCAATCATATAATCTTTAATTTCTGGTTTTAGAGTATAAGCAATCAAAGCCGCTGCTCCTGAAATAAACCCGTCAATAACTATTGGGATTTTATTAATAGCAGAAGCTAAAATTATCCCTACCAACCCACCAATTTCAAATCCACCTAATTTTGAAAGGACATCTAATCCATTTTTAGGATTTGGATTATTAAATTCTATGGCTTTTTTGATAGTATCTATTTTCCTTTTTAATCCTTCATCGTCAAGCCCAGTTCCTTTTCCAGTTACATTTTCTACAGGTTCTTGGGTAATAGCGGCTGCAATAGCTGAAGAGGGAGTAGTATTTCCTATTCCCATATCGCCAGTTCCAGCGATGTCTATACCTGAATTAGTTAATTCTGACTCAAAGACCTCTACCCCTGCCAGAATTGAGTTAATGGTTTGACGATAACTCATTGCTGGATGTTTAGTAATGTTTTTAGTTCCATATCCAATCTTTTTAATCACGAGATTTGGGTGTGGTTCTAAATCCACTGCTACACCCATATCCACAACTACTACCTTTGCCCCAACATGGTTAGCGAGGACATTTATACCTGCTCCACCACGAATGAAATTATACACCATTTGAGGAGTTACCTCTTGTGGAAATAGACTTACACCTTCTTCGCAAACTCCATGGTCTCCTGCCAGCGTAAAAATAACCTTTTTAGAAAGGTCTGGGTTTCTTTTGCCAGTAATAGCAACTACCAGTTTTGCTAATTCTTCTAACCTCCCTAAGCTTCCTTGAGGTTTTGTAAGATTATCCAATCTCTTTTGTGTTTCTTCAAATGATGTATCATCAATTGGTTTAATATCTTGTAATAATTTCTCTATTCTTTGCACTTTTTATCTCTCCTCCATATTAAAAAATTAATATATGAATTTCGCCAGATAAGCGAAAAGAATCTTTTAGATAAGTTTTATTCCTAATAATACCAAAAATCCTATAATTAACATCAAAAAAGAAATAAGATACATTAGTTGAATACTTTGTAAGATATGTTTAGGTTCGACCGTCTCATTTGCATCGCCTAAGAATGGTTTTAAAAACATCTCTCCTTGATAATAATTTAGTCCGCCTAATTGGATGTTTAATGCTCCTGCAAAACCTGCCTCTGGAATACCACTATTTGGACTTGGATTTTTATGTCCATCTCGTATAATCACCTTTAAAGCTGAAATCCCTTTTTTACCACATAACCAACTTGCAATAGGAATAATGTAAGCAGAGATTCTTGCAGGTATAAAATTTGCTATGTCATCAATTCTTGCAGAAGCCCATCCTATCTCTTTATAAATTTTACTTTTATATCCCAACATAGAATCAAGAGTACTTACTGCTTTAAATGCCATTGCGAGTGCAGGGCCTCCTAAAAAGGCATAAAATAAAGGAGAGATTATTCCATCTACTGTATTTTCTGCTACTGTTTCCACTGCACCTCTTGAGATTTCTGTTTTATCTAAATTATGTGTATCTCTGCCTACGATCTTAGCCAATTGAATTCTGGCTAAATCAATATCATCAGCTATTAAAGCATGATAAACTGCTATTGCCTCTTTATGTAAACTTCTTATTGAAATGGTAGTAAAGATAATAACTCCCGATACTATAAATTCTAACTGACTATGTATTTGTTCTGATAGCCAGACGATAAGTGATGTGGCAACATAAGTTCCTAAAATAACTATGCCTGCTAAGAAAAACCCACCTATTTTAAGGTTAAAAAAACTTTTTCTTACTATCTTCTCTAAAAATTTTATAAATCTCCCTATCCCTTTAATCGGATGAGGTAATTTAATAGGGTCGCCAAAGATTAAATCCAACCCATAACCTAATATAACCTCGTAACCCACTTTTTAAACCAAGCCTATTTAAATGAGATACCTATATTATAATTCTAAACTCTCCAACTGTCAAGGAAAATTTCTAATTATTTTACCCCTTGAATTCTTCTTGACAACCATAGTAGTTTATATTATAATCAAATCTACTATAAAAGTCAATTTAAAAAATAATTTTCGGGATGATTCATTTTTGTTTGAAAGCTTGCGGATAGAAAAGAGAGTTGAAATTGGAAATTCGAAATTAGAAATTAGGGAGAGAAGTAAAAGCCCAATTTCTAATTTCCAATTTCAATTTTCTGTGACGGTTACCATTTTCTAAAAAGAAAGGGAAATAACAACTATGAAGAAGAAATGGAGTATTGCCATAGATGGTCCTGCAGGTGCAGGAAAGAGTACTGTAGCTAAAAAAGTAGCTAAAAAATTGAGAATTAAGTATATAGATTCTGGAGCTATTTATCGTGCTATCACTTGGAAAGGACTGGAAGAAAATATTGATTTGAATGACAAAAAGGCTGTAATTGAGCTTACTAAAAAGATTAAAATTGAATTAAAATCAAAAAAGAGGGTATTTGTAGATGATAAAGAGGTAACCAAAGAGATTAGAAAACCCATAATTGACCAGAATATATCTGTTGTGGCTAAGAATGATGGTGTAAGAGAACAGGTAGTTAGATTACTTCAACAATTAAGTAAAACAGGTGGTGTAATTATTGAAGGAAGAGACATTACTACTGTTGTCTTACCACATGCGGAGGTGAAATTCTATCTTGATGCAGATGTAACCTGCAGGGCAAATAGAAGATATAAGGAATTATTAGAAAAGGGAGAAAAAGATATAAACCTTTCTCAAATTCAACAAGAAATTAAATATCGAGATACACAGGATAAAACAAGAACTACCGGTCCATTAGTAAGAACTAAAGATGCTATTTACATTGATACTACCAATCTGACGATAAACGAGGTTGTATCTACTATTATTAAAAGGATACTGGATATTCAAAAACTTGATCACGCTGGTAAATTATATCGGGTGTTATATCCAATAGGTAAGGTACTTTTTAAAATATTATTTAATTTAAAGGTTACAGGTCAAGAGAATATTCCACTTGTTGGGGGAGCGTTGATAGCTGCAAATCATGCAAGCTATGCAGACCCACCTGTTATAGCCCTTGCTTTACCACGACAGGCTTATTATATAGCAAAACGCCAACTCTTTAATTACACCTTTCTTAGATGGTTTCTTAAGAGAGTAAATGCATTTCCTATTAATAGAGGAGGTATTAGCCCACAAACTTTTAAAAAGGTACTGGGTTTGTTGAAAGAAGATAAAATAGTAGTACTATTTCCTGAAGGACAACGAAGTTTTGGTGGTAAATTACAGCCTCCTAAATTAGGGATAGGAATGATTATATCTAAGGCTATTGAGAAATGTCCTCAAACTAAACTTATCCCTACTAAAATATTGGGTACGGATAAAGTTCTACCAAGAGGAGCAAAATGGATTAAATTTTGTAATGTTGAGGTAAGATTTGGCAAATCAGTGGATATACATCAATTTGCCAATCTTCCTTCTAAAGAAAAATATCAGGCTATTGCTGATACAGTAATGAAAAAGATAGGGGAGTTGTAATGAGAAACCTTTCCTTACACCCCGAGACGGTTCATCTTATCGTTTTTCCTATGATTTCTTTCGGATATCCATACTGAAATTGGAAATTAGAAATTAGGTCTTCACTTCTTTCCCCAATTTCTAATTTCTACCTTTCAATTTCAACTCCCTTTTCTAACCGCAAGCTTTCAAACAAAAGTGAACCGTCCCTACACCCCTGTTTTCCTAGTAAATATGTCAATACAAGTCATTACAAATAAAAGTATACTTACCATTCCATTTATGTTAAAGAATGCAATATTTACTTTACTTAAATCAGAAGGACTGATAATGGAGTGTTCGTAGATTAACATTACGGATACCATAAAAACTCCAATTAGAAAAACTATACCCAGTTGAGTTAAAAATCCAAACAATAGAAGTGAAATAACCATCAAAAGGTGCATAAATCGTGAAATAAGTAGTGCCTTTGCTATCCCAAAGCTAACTACAACTGAATGAAGATGATATTCTTTATCAAATTTAACATCCTGTGTGGCATAGATAATATCAAATCCCGCTACCCACAGAAGTACCGCCAATCCAAGCACAAGTGGAGGAAAGGTAATTTGTGATTTTATGGCAATCCATACTCCAACAGGTGCTATCCCTAAAGATAAGCCTAAAAACAAATGAGTTAGCAAAGTAAATCGTTTTGTAAATGAATAAAAATAAAGGATAGCAAGTGCCAGTGGAGATAGATAAAATGCAAGTTTATTTAGCATATATGCAGAAAAGATAAAAATTATCGCCATAATCACCATAAAAATCCATACTGATTTAACCCCAATCTTTTTTGCAGGCAAATGCCAGTGTTGTGTTCTTGGATTAAGTGCATCAAACTTCAAGTCTACTATACGATTAAATGCCATACCCGTACTTCTTGCACTTACCATAGCCATTAAAATCCAAAATATAATCCTAAAAGAAGGTAATCCATCAGCACATACTAACATCGAAATTAAAGCGAATGGTAATGCAAATATGGTATGTTGAAATTTAACTAACTCAAAAATAGCCTTAATTTTCTTCATCATCGTTAATATACTACCATAACTTCCAGTATAAGTCAATAGTAAATTGTGGGTCATGCTCTATCTGGGACAGGAACAACCTCTCCTTATAAATTTGTTGACAATTATAAGAATATAGAATATAATATTTGGCACAATGAAATTGCTTCGCTTTGCTCACAATGACAAAGAAATGTAGCTCTTTAGCCCAGTCGATTCAGATGGCTAATATGTTACCATGCGAGCAAGGAAGGGTATTTTTTAAATGAAGTGGAAGGTTTTTATATTAGTTTTATCATTAGTATTTGTAAAATCAGCCTTTGCTAATCAGCCACCTTATAAACCAGTCTGTCCTGACCCATCTAATGGAGCGACTAATGTTCCTACAAGTACTACCGAGATTTCCCTTGATACTGAAACTACTCCTACATCTCTCACATGGGGTCTTATTTTTTCCCAGTTAGATCCAGATGAAGATGAGGTTTATCAGGAATTATACTTTGGTACCACTACTACTTCTTTAACCCTTGTTGCTACTAAAACTGATACTTACGATTCTGTAACTTATACTCCAGATAAATTAGAGCATGATACCTGGTACTACTGGCAGGTAGTTCTTACAGATGTGCATGGTTCTTCTACGGTAGGAGATGTATGGAGTTTTAAGATTGTTGATAATAAATCACCTGGTACTCCTACTAATCTTATTGCTACACCTGTCAGGAGTATTCAGATAGATTTATCATGGTTAGATAGTTATGATGATGAGCTTGATTTTACTATTAAACGCAAAACAGGTATTGATGGAATATATGGAACAATAGCTGTTGTATCAACAAATGTAGGCACAGGAACAATTTTTTATAGTGATAAGGGTTTAAGTCAACTTACTACCTATTATTATCGGGTATGTGTACGAGATGGGTATGGGTATTCAGATTATTCAGAGGAAGTAGGTACTACTACTCCAATTAATCACCCACCTAATATATCAAATCCAATTCCAACAAATGGTACGACTAATCAGAGTGCCACCAAAACCATTTTAACCTGGGTTGGTGGAGATGAGGATGGAGACCCTGTAAATTATCACCTATATTTTGATACTATTTCATCTCCAGGTTATAAAGCCAATGTTGGTACGGATACTACCAATTATTACCTTGGAGAACCAGATTTAGATTATGATACTTTGTATTACTGGCAAATCAAGGCAATAGATGAGCCGGGCTCAATTACTATCGGTCCTGTCTGGGAATTTAAAACTGTTGATGATACTCCTCCAGAAATCCCTACTGGTCTTACTGCAACTACCATTGGATTATACCAAATAGACTTATCATGGATAGATAGTTATGAGGATGAGCTTGAGTTTATAATACAACGCAAAACAGGTATTAATGGGATATACGGTACAATAGCTACTGTATCAGAAAATAAAGGGACAGGAACAATATTTTATAGTGATAAAGGACTAATGCAAAATACTACCTATTATTATCGGATATGTGTGCGAGATGGATGTGGATATTCGAATTATTCTAAAGAGGCTTCTTCTAAAGAGGCTTCTGCTACAACCAAAATTAACCATCCTCCCAATCAACCAGGTAATCTAACTCCAGGAAATGGTACAACTAATCAAATAATAAATCCTATATTACAATGGACAGGTGGAGACAAAGATGGTAATGATGTAAATTATATCCTCTATTTTGGCACTAACACCCCTCCTGGTACCCTTGCAACTACTGGAACTAATACAACAAATTATATCCCAGGAACATTAACTCATGATACCTGGTATTACTGGAAGATTATAGCTAAAGATGAGCAGGGGTCTTGTACTGAAGGAGCTATTTGGAGATTTAAAACTATTGATAATAAACCTCCTGAGACTCCAACTAATCTTACAGCTACTATGCCAAGATTAAATCAAATAGATTTATCATGGAATGATGCTTATGATGATGAATTGGATTTTACTATTCAACGCAAAATGGGTATTGAGGGAACATATGGAACGATAGCTACTGTATCAGCAAATGTTACTTCATATAGCGATACGGGGGTGAGTCAACTTACTACCTATTATTATCGGCTATGTGTACGAGATGGATACGGCTACTCAGCTTATTCCGAGGAAGTTGGTACTACTACACTGATTAATCATCCACCTCTTCTACCCGGTACTCCATCTCCTTCAAACCAGGCAACTAATCAGAGTAATACTTCAACTACATTAACCTGGGTTGGTGGAGATCCAGATGGTGATGAAGTAACCTACCGAATCTATTTTGATACTAATACACCCCCTGCCTATAAGAAAGATAAAAAAGATAATATTTATAGTCCAGGGACATTAAAAAGAAATACATGGTATTTCTGGCAAATTAAAGCCATAGATGAAGTTGGCTCAATTACTGAAGGAGATATCTGGAGTTTTAAGACTGTTGATGATAAATTCCCTCAGGCACCTCGTGGCTTTACCGCTAATGCGGTTAAATGTGACCAAATAGATTTATCCTGGCAAGACGATTATGATGATGAGCTGGAATTTATTATTGAAAAAAAGATATTTTGGGAGAGTATGGAACATTAACCACTTTACCACCAAATGTTACTTCTTATAGAGATACAGATGTAATTCAAAAATTTACTTATTATTATCGAATAAGAGTGCGTAATGGATGTGGGTATTCCACTTATTCAACAGTAGCATCAGCTACTACATCAAGTGGTGGTTTCCCCAATCAACCAGCTAATCCAATTCCTGCAAATGGTACAACTAATCAACCTATAAATCCTACTTTAGGCTGGACAGGTGGTGATAATGATGGTGATGATGTGAATTATACTATCTGCTTTGGAACTAACACCACACCAGGTACTATTGGATTAACTGGAACTAATACAACAAATTATACCCCTGCTACATTAACAAATAATACCTGGTATTATTGGAAAATTGTAGCTGTTGATGAACATGGCTCTTGTACTGTTGGGACTATCTGGAGTTTTAAAACTATTGATAATAAACCACCTGGCACACCTACTAATATTACCGCTAAAGCTAAGGATTGGAATCAAGTAGAAATATCATGGAATGATATTTATGATGATGAACTTGGGTTTATTATCTACTCCAAGAATGGTGCTACTGAAGTCTATGGGACAGTAGCTACAGTAGGACCGAATGTTACATCATATATAAATAGTGGACTAAACGAAAATACTGTCTATTATTATCGTATAAGTGTATATGATGGATTTGGGAATTCAGGTTATTCACAAGAAATTTCTGTTACTACACCGCTAAAATCACAATTTGCACTTTATAATAACCTATTTAACCCAACAAAAGATGGTCCTGTAATTATTAAATATCGTCTCTTGCAATCTGCATCTGTAAAGATTAAAATTTATGCATTAGATGGTGTTCTTGTAAAGACAATCGTAGATGACTATAAGTCTGCTGATTTATATACTGAATTTTGGGATGGTAGGGATGAAGATGGTGAAATAGTTGCCAGTGGAATTTATCTTGTATATTTTGACTGTGGCTATCTAAAGGAAATAAAAAAGGTAGCAGTAATTAAATAGGAATAAGAATGAGGGGGAAAAAACAATGATAAATTTTACAACTTTAAAAATGATTTTAACTCTTATAGCCTGCCTAGTAACTTTAACTCATCAATCGCAAGCAGGTAAAACATCGGCTCTGGTAGTACTGAAATTCCCAATAAGTGCTCGAGCATCTGGTATGGGTGAGGTTGGGGTTAGTTGCCCAAATAGTATAGATAGCATTTTCTTTAACCCTGCAGGATTATCATTGATTAATCATAAGGGGATTTATGCATTCTACTCAACTCTATTGGATATTAAACATGGCTTTGTTGGCTATGCACAAAGGGTAAAAGAAGATAGTGTGCTTTGTCTAAGTATTGCTACCTTGCAAGTTGGTGATATTGAGATTAATTATGAGAGTAAACCAGGTAAAAAGGTAAAGGCAGAAAGTGATTATGTGATTAGTCTATCTGGTGGGCTACAATTAAATGAAAGGCTATCAGCAGGAATTAATCTAAAAAGGATACAAAGTGAATTGGTAGAAGAGGTAAAAGCAAAGGCATTTGCAATGGATGTTGGTGCTTTATTACTTATTTCAGAAAATCTTACTTTTGGGGTAGCAGGACAGAATTTTGGTTCGGATGTAAAATATCGTGAGGAAAAAGACCCATTACCATTCAATATACGAGCAGGAGTTTCTTACAAATTTCTACTTCCAGATGAAAACAGCATCCTTTTAGGCGTAGATTTAGTCAAACCCAAAGGGGATGATATTAAAACTCATGTTGGAATGGAATATTTAGGTGTAGAGCGAGAATTAAATATGTATTTAAGGGTAGGATATGAATTTGGATATGACACAAAAGATTTTACTGCTGGGCTTGGATTTGTCGAACGAGGCTATTCTTTAGACTACGCATATCTAATCCGGGGAGATATGAATAAAAATCATTATATCTCTGTGGGAGTGAGATTTTGAAAAAACCAAAGAGGAGGTGTTAAAAAAATGAGTAAGATTAAAAAAATATCTCTGGTTTTGCTGGTCATGGGTATCTTGATGAATAGTTCTGTTAAGGTATCTGAGGCAAGCTTCCAGTTAGAGCAGGATAAGATTGCTCACATTGTAGTCAGTGCTGTAATCTATGATGTAGCTTATACTTATTGTGAAGACCAGGGATTAAGTAAATTCTCTTCCTTTTGCTATGCTACATTAGTAACTGCTGGAGCAGGTATATTGAAAGAGGAAATGGATGATGTATTCGACCATGAAGACCTGCTGGCAGATGGAATAGGATTAGTATTAGGAATAGCAGTAATTGAAATAGAATTTTAAGGACGCCTCATTTACCCCAATTTCAGTATTTTCTGATTTTAATTTTAATATTAAGTTCATTGGTAACCGTTCAGGTAGTGTGGTATGTTGTGTCTAAGTCTCTGGGTTACATAGACTGCCAGACACAGAGACACCTTTTACGCAAAATTGATATTGGAGTGACAGCACTTGTGCTGTCAATGACACAACAAGTGGTTTCACTCCTCATTTCCCTGGATGTTAACTGATTGCTGATACCTGATAGCTGAACGCTTACGATTTTAGGTGATTTAAAAACTTTTCAATCCGTAGATCAAAGTTAATCTCTTCATTTTTATTAGAAAAGGCAAGGAACTTACTTACCCACAGAGCATAGAAAGATATGTTTTTTTCAGGAACAAGTCCACGAGACAACAGAAAATTTTGAAACTTAGGTAATATTGTATTTTTCATCTCTAACCCTCAATCTGACAAATTTCCGATAATAGACGAACTTCGTCTATTATTATATTACAATAATTTTACGAAGTCAAGAGATTTTTCTTGAGATTTTTCTTGACAAAAATATTAAAAAGATGTAATATCTATATCATAAGAATAAATCTTTTAGTAAGCAAAAACGAATTTCGTTTATTAAATGTTAGAATAAAAAATAATCATACAAAGGCACAAAGGAATTGAATAAAAAGGATAAATCTTTATGTGCTTTGAGGTTCTGTGTGAGGATATAAAAGAGAAATTCTAACCCTTCGCTGCACCTGACTGCGGGGGGCTGTGCCGTAATTAGAGTTTTGTGGTATCTCAAGCTTTTATCTTGTTTACAAAGTTTAGTGGTAATCCTCCCCCGCAGCAGGTGAGCTCAATCGTTAGGCAGAAAATATATAAATACCCAAAGGAGGAACTAAATAATGGCAAGAATTGTTCAAAAAATACAAATAAATGGAAGAGAACTTAATGCGTTGTTTGATACAGGTTCACTTAGATCATATATTTGCAAAGAATTTGAGCCACCAAATACACGGAAAGTTCCTTCCATTCATGTAAGTATTGGTGGAAGAACACTTAACCTTGATAGGCGTTGTGATGTAAGTGCGATGATCAATGGACTTGAATTTGATCTTAGTGCATATATAATAGATGAACTTGGCGAAATAGAAGAAGGTTGTATTGATGCTTTGATTGGTGCTCTCTGTATGGAAGAATGGTGGATAAAACTTGATCCAAAGAGTAGAACACTTGACCTCTCTAATCTAAGACGCCGTGAATTTACAGAATATTGATTTTTGAGTAGCCATTATAGAAATATAGGTCAGATATGGGATAAATTAAGCAAGAAAAAGGAAGGGGGACTTTTGCCTAACGAATTAAGAATTTGTGTGGAGCAACGCCGACACACAATTCTGGGTTGAACTAACGCAATGGAGTATTATTTGGAATTTGAATAAAAGGCTATTTTGGATTTGGCGGGTTTAGTTG
>JBFMDD010000081.1:0-3067 GCA_040754115.1 bacterium | reverse complement strand
AATGTCGTAATCCCGTAGAATACATTTACGGCAATGGGCAGTTGTTAGCACGGGAGGATTTGTTAAGATTGATGAAGGCAGATAAGATAGTTTATCAAGGCAGTGATTATTTCCATTATGATGGCTTAGGTTCAACAGTTAATCTCACCAACGAGTATGGTTCAGTCACAATGACTTATGAATATGATGCTTTTGGAGCAGTTAAGAGGGAAGAGAATGGCATTGGGTGGAAGAAGAATCAATATAAGTTTGGTGGCGGCTACGGTGTAAGCCACGACCCTGCCGCAGGTCTCCACTACATGCTCAACCGCTGGTATGATCCACGGATTGGAAGGTTTATTACTAAGGATCCAATATTAGAACCAATAATTAATTTGAGCCCATTTCAAGAGCAGCCTTCTATAACTTTTAATGTTAGGGAGGACCCCTTAATATCATTACCTGCTATTATTTCAAAATTGAAGCTAAAACGGATATGGTTTTTACTTAGTGTGATAGACGAGCCTTTACGATTTCATCCTTACATTTATTGTGCTAATAATCCTATAAATTATATAGATCCAACAGGTCTTGGAGAAGATCCCTTTGTTGGATGGGATTATCATAGATGTTACAAGAGATGCATATACTTGGAGAAGAAAAGAGAATGCAAAGAGAAAGTAGGGATAGGACGTAAAATCTACTGTTTCTTTGGGTGTGTATTCCTTCGAAAACCGCCGGAACTAAAAGGAAAACCTGGCTTTGGATTTCCACCTCCTACGAAAAATAGGTAATTCTTTTAGAAGAGGAAAAATATTTTGGTTGTTTTTGACAATCTTTATAAGAATACTAAGTGAAATGGAGCATGTAAATTTAATAGGTAAATGGTATTTAGATAAAATAATAATATTTTCGGTATTACTCATATTAGTAATCATAGGAATATATTGTTACTTTTGTTCATTCAGAATTCAAAGATTTATTGCTTTACCATTAATTAATAGCGTTACAATCTTCTCGATTTCTTGGGGTCTCCTTCATATACCTTTTATTAGGAAACTAGACCCTTTATTTTGGTATTTTTTCCTTATTATAGGTAGTATTGTAGGTTTAATATGTGGGATATGGATAAATAAAAAGTTTTTACAAATAAAACTCAAAATTATTTCTTTACGTTTCTTAGTGATGTATATATGTATTTGCGCAGGTTTTGCAATAGGAATATGTTTAGATTTTTTATTATTTTTAATATTTGAATCTCTCAGTATAAAAGCATTGGAATTACCACTGGGTATTTATTTTTATATTATCTTTACAATACTATTACTATTAGGAGGATATGGAGGGGCAATATTGGGAAGTATATTGGGAAATATAGAAATACAAGGAAAGAAAGAAGTTAGGGTCAGACCCTGAAAGCAGAATTAATTAGCCAACAGGATTAAGATTATTGATCCGTGAGGTAAAGTAACTACTTATGCATATAACAACATTGGCTCTCCAATTGAGACTAACCAGGTTAGTGACGAGTGGCGAGTTACGAGTGATCAGTGAATTTAGTTATACTTATGATAATGTAGGAAATAGATTGACAAGATTGTTGATCCTTGGGATAGAGAAGATTTTGTGAAGGGGTCAAATCTTTCGATTTGACATTTTTGTGACATTTTTGAGATAAGTGCTTCTTCGATTTCACGAAATTTTTGACAAGCTCCTCATCTCTCTCCATCCTTGCTTTTAATCGTAATCGTTTTCTCCCTTGACCCTGTGACCCCTATTGCGATTTTTTTTAAAATGTCAAGAATAAAGATTTGACCCTGGATTTCTGGATAAACTGGATTTCTGGATAAATTGTCATGGAGGAGTATTTGTTGTTTGTATAGTTGTATGTCACCCTACGCTTCATATTCCTTGGGTTGGTATTCCTATATATATAGGATGCGAAATTGTCTGCCATATTGGTGTAGGTAAAGTGTGCGATCTTCTATGTAATAAGATATGCGGAGAAGAAAAGTGCCCTTCGGCTCTACCGCCGGGGGGTAATGGTAGTGCCCACTTCACTCCTTGATATTCAAAATGGTGGAAGTAAGATTATTTATTGTTATACTTTTTATATTATTATCTGCAGGAACAGTAGTATTTTTGCGAATTTATTTTCGAGCAAAAATGAAAGGTTATCTTTTAATGGGAATAGGATCTGCTCTTTGTGCTATTGTTTTCGGTATTACAGCAATATTTTTTAAAAATGTCATAAACAGTTTAAGAGCAGAAAGAATTGAACCGGGTGTAATTTTTGCTTTTATCTTAGTATGCAGCGGTGGAGTATTAGGTGCTATAGGGCAAGCAATATTATTTACCATAGAAAGAGGAAAACTAAGAGAAATACGCAAAAATACCTCCATATCTCAGTGGTTAAGAGGAGATGTTCCAATCATTAAAGATGAATAAAAACTAACTATCAAGCAGCTAAGGGCCGGACTTGAAAACAGAATTAATTAGCCAACAGGGACTAAGATCATTGATCCTTGGAATAGAGAGATTAGTTATCAATACGATGAAGTCAATAGATTAGTCCAAGTCACTGATCCACAAAGCAAAGTTACTACTTATTCTTATAATAAAGTTGGATTACCAATTGAAATTAACTATCCTAACGGAATAAAAACTACTTACTCTTATGATTCTCTAAATAGACTCATAACTCTTAACTATCAACTCCTAACTCTTAGCTATACTTATGATAAGGTTGGTAATAGGTTAAGTATGACAGATAAGGATAATAAGGTAACAAGTTATGAATATGATAAATTGGGTAAGTAAGGTAAGGGGTCAAATCTTTCGATTTGACATTTTTGAGATAAGTGCTTCTTCAATAGACATAAAAGAGGGACAGCTACCAAAAAAAGAGAAAGGGGACACTCCTTATAAGTCTTTAAATTCAAGATAGTTAAAGAAAAATATTAACTTGACTTTGTCACATTAGATTTAGTCCAACAATGGAAAACCAGAAGGACCATCCCTAACACTATATTAACATCAAAATTGAAAGAACAGAACTTGTTTTTACCTCTCAACAGGCTAAACTTAT
>JBFMDD010000080.1:0-5128 GCA_040754115.1 bacterium | reverse complement strand
GGCAGGTGGTAAAGCAAATACCGTAGAAGAGGGAATTGAGTTATCAGCTAAATCTATTGATTCAAGGATGGCATTAGAGAAATTAGAGAGATTAAGGGAAATTACCTCAACATGTAAGTAAAAAAAGAAAATGATTTTAAGAAAGATAATTAAAAATAAAGAAATAGAGATAGTACAAAGAAAAAAAAGAATATCTTCTGAAAGAATGAAGAAAGATGCCTATGATTTACCTAAAACTAATAGAGGTTTTAAGCGAGCTGTTTCATATCCAAAAGGTAAGATAAAATTAATAGGAGAGATTAAGAAGGCATCTCCTTCTGAAGGTATAATCTGTACTCAATTTGACCCAGTTTCAATTGCCAAAATTTATGAATCAACCAATGTCGCAGCAATATCTATACTTACTGATGAAAAGTTCTTTCAAGGCAGCATCCAACATCTTAAGAATGTCAAAGAGGTTATCAATATCCCTATTCTGCGAAAAGATTTTATTATTGATGAGTATCAAATCTATGAGTCAAAGGTTGCAGGAGCAGATGCTATACTTTTAATTGCTGATTGTTTATCTGAGGAGAAAATCAATACTTTTTTAGATATAAGTAAGAGTTTGGGGTTAGATTGTGTAGTAGAGGTTCATAATCCTAACGATTTAGAGAAGGTATTGCAGACTAATGCAGAAATTATTGGGATAAATAATCGTAATTTATACACATTTGTAGTTGACTTAAAGACTACATTTATGTTAAAATTATTAATACCAAAAGATAAAATAGTAATAAGTGAGAGTGGAATAAAAACAAATGAAGAAGTACAATTACTTCAAGAAAAAGGGATTGATGCTATATTAGTTGGCACTATACTGATGAAGAGTGAGAATATACAGGATAAGATCAAAGAATTGTTAAATTTATAAAGTATAGATGTATAACCTGAACAGTTACCAAAACTTATTGTTGAGGAAAATGAGGTGGAGAAAATGATGCGAAAGTGTGGAGTAATATTAATTTTAATTTTAATAGGTATATTCATATCTGTCTGTAGTTTTGGACAGCAACAGACAAAGATAAATCTTATTTATCGAGTCAAGATAGAAGGTGTGATTAATCCGATTACTGAAAGATTTTTAGTTAATGCTATCAAAAAAGCTGTTGAAGAAAAGGCAATATGTCTAATTATTGAGATGGATACACCAGGTGGACTTGTCAGCTCTACACATAACATTGTAAAAGAGATACTTAATTCTAATATTGCTATTATAACTTATATCTCACCAAAGGGAGCAAGAGCAGCTTCTGCTGGAGTATTTATTTCTTTAGCAAGTGATGTAATAGCTATGGCACCTGCTACACATATTGGTGCGGCTCATCCTGTTACCATGGGAAATGGTGGCCCTTTTTCAGAAAAGGGAACACAGTCTTCACAAGTAATGTCAGATAAGATTACTAATGATTTAGTTGCCTTTGTTAAAAGTATTGCTGAAAAAAAAGGTCGTAATATCAAATGGGCAGAAGACGCAGTACGCAAAAGTAAATCTATTACTGAAAAAGAGGCACTACAACTTAAAGTAATTGACTTTATTGCAGAAGATTTATCAGACCTTCTTAAAAAATTACATGACCGGACAATAGAAAAAGAAGAAAAGGAGATTAAACTTGTTACAAAAGGAATAATTCCTCAAGAAATAAAGATGAACTTCAGAGAGAAGTTTTTACATGCAATTGCAGAGCCCAATATTGCGTATATTTTATTAATGTTAGGCATATATGGTCTTATTTATGAATTTGCTTCTCCTGGAATAGGCTTAGGAGCTGTTTGTGGTGGAATTTGTCTGATATTAGCATTTTTTGGACTACAAAGTCTACCAATTAATTTAGCGGGAGTACTTCTAATTATCTTAGGATGCATCCTTTTATTATTAGAGGTATTTGCTCCTTCTCATGGGATTTTAGCAATAGGAGGTGTTGTATCATTGACATTTGGTTCTTTTATGTTGATTGATTCTTCTGCTGCTCCTTTTATTACTATTTCATGGAAATTAATTTTATCAATGCTAATTTTTACATCCGTGTTTTTCTTTATAGGTATTGGTGCGGCTATTCGGGCACATCGACTTAAGGTAACTACGGGAGAGGAAGGAATAGTAGGAGAAATAGCGACAGCTAAGACAAAAATTTCAAAAGAGGGATTAGTTTTTGCTCAAGGTGAAATATGGAATGCTGTTGTAGAAGGAGAGGAGGTGATAGAAGAAGAAGAGAAAGTAAAGATAGTTGGAATGGAAGGATTGAAATTAAAGGTAAGGCGATTGGAGGAAAAGAAAGAGTAAAAACCAAAGGAGGTAATTAAAAATGCCAGAATTTTTGTTAGGAGTGCTTATTTTAGGGATTGTGCTTTTGATTAGTGGAATTAAAATTCTGCGTGAGTATGAAAGGGGAGTAGTATTTAGATTAGGAAGATTAGTAGGTGCTCGTGGACCTGGGATTATTTATATTATTCCATTGTTTGAGCAATGGAATAAAATTGACTTAAGGACTGTAACAATGGATATTCCACCACAGGAAATAATTACAAGAGATAATGTTACAGTGCGGGTAAATGCAGTGTGTTACTTTCGAGTACTTAATCCATCAGATGCGGTGACTAAAATTACTAATTATGTTTATGCTACTTCACAAATTGCTCAAACGACTTTAAGAAGTGTACTTGGGCAGTCAGAATTAGATGAATTATTAGCACATAGAGAGAAAATAAATCAAGAATTGCAGAGAATAATTGATTCTCAGACGGACCCATGGGGAATAAAGGTAAGTATAGTAGAGGTTAAAGATGTTGAGTTGCCAGAAACGATGAAACGAGCAATGGCAAAACAGGCAGAGGCAGAACGAGAAAAACGGGCTAAAATTATTCATGCTGAAGGTGAATTCCAGGCAGCAGAAAAATTATCTAACGCAGCTGCAGTAATTGCCAAAGTACCAGTAGCTGTTCAACTTAGATATTTACAAACTTTAACTGAAATAGGGGCTGAGAAAAATACTACAGTCGTATTTCCTATCCCAATAGATATAATTCAATCCTTCTTGAAGTTAACAGGCAAGGAAAAAGAAACAATGAGTTAGAACTGCGGTTACATATTTTCTTTCGTGTGTGCTTTTTCGATTTTTGCCCATGAATCTCGTAACGATACTATTCGATTAAATACTAATTTCCCGGTGGATGAATCAGAATCGAGGCAGAAATATCCATGTCTTAAAAACTGGTATTGTTTTCCTATTGTAGCATTTGCTAAACTTGGTTCGACTTTACATGAAGTTAATTTTTGTAACGAATTGGGATTCAGATTATCTTTAAAATCAGTATCTTGCAGTGTATCTTCTGGGTTTGGTTTTACGAATAGGTGTTCGTAGAGGCGTACTTCAGACTCAATAGCATGTGCCACCGAAACCCAGTGTAATGTTCCTTTGACCTTGCGTCCGTCTTGTGACCAACCACCTCGTGTTCCTGGGTCATAGGTACAATGTAATTCAATTACTTCGCCAGTTTGTTCATCCTTAACTACTCGTACACATTTGATATAATAGGCGTGTTTTAATCGTACCTCACAACCTGGAGCTAAACGGAAGAACTGTTTTGGTGGGTCTTCACGAAAGTCTTCTTGCTCAATGTACAGCACTTTTGAAAAAGGGATTTTCCGTGACCCCATAGTGGCATCTTCTGGATTATTCTCCGCATCTAATTCTTCAACCTTGTCATCTGGGTAATTGTCTATGATAAGGCGAAGTGGGTGTAACACAGCCATAACGCGTGGTGCTCGTCGGTTCAAATCTTCTCTTATGCAATGTTCTAATAACGCTATATCGACAACACTATTACTTTTGGCTACTCCAATGCGTTCACAAAAATTCCTGATTGCCTCTGGTGTATATCCGCGTCTACGCAAACCCGATATTGTAGGCATTCGTGGGTCATCCCAGCCATTAACATACCCTTGCTTTACCAATTCCAGAAGCTTTCGTTTACTCATGACAGTGTAGCTGAGATTTAGGCGGGCAAATTCAATTTGCTGGGGATGATAGATATTCAATTGGTTAAGAAACCAGTCGTACAAAGGCCGATGGTCTTCAAATTCCAGTGTACAAATTGAATGAGTAATTCCTTCTATAGAATCTTCCAGTCCATGAGCCCAGTCGTACATGGGATAAATACACCATTTGTTACCTGTTCTGTGATGTGTTGTATGTAAGATGCGGTACATGACTGGGTCTCGCATATTCAAATTGGGCGAGGAGATGTCAATTTTTGCTCTAAGTACGCGTGAGCCATCCTCAAATTCACCTGCCCGCATACGCTCAAACAGCTCCAAGTTCTCTTCGATAGAACGATTGCGATACGGACTCTCCTTCCCTGGTTCAGTCAAGGTACCTCTATACTCACGGATTTCATCTGCATTCAAATCGTCCACATAGGCTTTACCTACCTTGATAAGTTCTATTGCATATTCATACATCTGCTCAAAATAATCCGAGGCATAATAAAGCCTATTTCCCCAGTCAAATCCAAGCCATCGAACATCTTCCTTTATCGCTTCTACATATTCAGATTCCTCTTTTACTGGATTGGTATCATCGAACCGCAAATTGCAATGCCCACCATAGTCTGCCGAAATACCAAAATTAAGGCAGATGGATTTAGCATGTCCAATATGCAGATAGCCGTTCGGCTCTGGTGGAAATCGGGTTATGACTCGCCCTCCATGTTTATTGGTCTTCAAGTCTTCTGCAATAATATCTCGTATGAAATCAGAAGAAGTAGTAGAATTGGCTGTGGTCATATTGTAGAATTTCTCCTTTTTCTCTTCATTAAATTTCTATTAGTTTCTACTAATTTCAATTTTTTAATAATATCTTCCTCTCTCCTTAATCTCCACATCTCCTTTTGTTACACCACCTGAACGCTTACAGTGTATCACAGAATAGAATTTTTGTCAACTCAAAATTAAATTGCCAACTTCAATTCAGACATAAAAAAGAAGATATAAAGGGTGATATAAAAAAAGATTATTATTTTGGATAAGAAAGATAGGATTGATAAAAATGAGATATGCCACTTTCTCTGATGGTGAGATTGTAGGATA
>JBFMDD010000079.1:0-5329 GCA_040754115.1 bacterium | reverse complement strand
TTATTTGTAAGCGTCCACAGAAAATTGAAATTGGAAATTAGAAATTGGGCTTTTACTTCTCTCCCTAATTTCTAATTTCGAATTCCCAATTTCAACTCTCTTTTCTATTCGCAAGCTTTCAAACAAAAGTGAACCGTCCCGATAATCTTATAAATCTGTCATTTGTAAAGAGGAGGATATTAGAATGTTAAGAACTTTACGCAAAAAAGCCAAACCTATCTTTTGGATAGTAATCCTTACATTTGTTGGAATGATATTTGTCCAGTGGGGAATGCAATATGGCGGACAATATTTTCAACCACAAGTAGCTACGGTAAATGGTAAGATAATTTCACCTACTGAGTACAACATAGCCTATAGCAACTATCTGGATAACCTTAAAAAGGTTTATGGAGATGATTTTAATCCTGATAGTATACCTGATTTAAGGAATAAACTCATTGAAAGTCTCATAAGACGGCATGTGTTTCTTAATAATGCCAAGCAGTTAGGCATAAAGGTAAGTGCAGATGAGATACAAAAGGAGATTATGAAGTCGTTTGAAGATACCAAAACATACAATCAATATGTCCAAGGAGCTCACCCACTTTGGTGGAAGATGAAAGAAAAAGAGGCAATTCAAGATGTATTGGTCAATAAGACGAGAAATTTAGTTGTCAACCAGGTTATAATCACTAAGTCTGAATTAAATAATTATTATAAAAAAGAGTATGAAAGTGCTCATCTGAGGCAAATCTTAATTGACCCAAAACAGTTTGTACCATTTGACGAAGTAAAAAAATACTATGATGAGAATGTAGAAGATGAATTTATGAAACCTGGCAAAATCAGAGCAAGACATATTCTAATTGCTATTCCTCTTGAGGGTATTACACAAGAGCAAGACGCTGCTGCCCGTGCTAAAATCGAAGATATACTTAAACAATTAAATGAAGGGGCAGACTTTGCTACCTTGGCCAGCCAGCATTCTAATTGTGCAAGTCGCGAAAAAGGCGGAGACTTAGGTTACTTTGGTGAAGGAGATATGGTGCCTGAATTTGAAAAGGCTGCTTATAAACTCGAAAAAGGTGATATAAGCCCTATTGTAAGAACTAAATTTGGCTACCATATCATTAAATTAGAAGATAAATTACCAGATGAGCCAAGAGAATTGGAAGAGGTTGAGGATAAAATTCGTGGATTTTTAGTTGATAAAGATATAGAAAAAAAGGCACATAAAAAGGCTAAAGAAATACTTAAACAACTAAAACAAAGGGCTGATTTTGAACAACTGGCTAAAGAATACTCGCATGCTAAAAGTGCTAAAAAAGCTGGTGATTTAGGAGTAGTACCTAAAAGGTTTATTCATCCTGATACAGGCACACAGACAATTAAATCACTTATTGAAGAAATAGGTATAGTTGGATATGAAATAAATCCTGATTTCTCAAAAGAGGCTTTTGAACTAAATAACTCAGAGATTAGCAAAGTGGTTAAAACTCCTTTGGGATTTCATATTATCAAAATGGAGGGAAAAATAACTCCTAACGAAGAGGATTTTAAAAAAGATTATAATCGAATATTAGCTAATTGCCTATTTGAGAAAAGACAAAAGATAGCTGATGAGTGGTATGCCTATCTCGAAAGTAAGGCTAAGATTATTAAAAGTATAGAATGATGTAATTATTCAGCTTAAAAAGGAGTAAGTATGTCTAATTTGAAAAGGACACATAATTGTGGAGAGTTACGACTTAAAGATGAATCCAAGCAAGTAACATTACTTGGCTGGATAAATAGGCGGCGAGACCACGGCGGACTAGTATTTATTGACCTGCGAGATAGAGAAGGAATTACACAGGTTGTATTTAATCCAGAAGTAGATGATATATCTCATGCTCAAGCACATAATCTAAAGCCTGAATTTGTGATTGGTATTCAGGGACATGTAAAGGCAAGACCTAAAGGAACGGTTAATCATAACTTACCTACTGGTGAGATTGAGGTTATTGCTAATAGACTTGAAATTATTAATCCTTCTAATACACCACCTTTTTTAATTGCAGATGAGGTAAATGTATCAGAGGATATGAGACTTAGGTATAGATTTTTAGATTTGCGTAGACCTGCTTTACAAAAAAACCTTATCTTACGCCATAAAATTTATCAGGCGACAAGGAAATATCTTGATGAGCAGGGATTTATCGAGGTAGAAACACCAATGCTAATTAAAAGTACTCCAGAAGGGGCAAGGGATTATTTAGTGCCAAGTCGTGTTAATCCTGGCAAGTTTTATGCCTTGCCTCAATCTCCTCAGTTATTTAAACAGATATTGATGTGTGCTGGATTTGAAAAATATTTTCAGATTGTCAAATGTTTTCGGGATGAAGACCTACGCGCAGATAGACAGCCAGAATTTACTCAGATTGATATGGAGATGTCTTTTATAGATGAAGAGGATATTTTTAAGGTTACAGAGGGACTTATGAAAGTCCTATTCAAAGCTGGCATGAATATAGAAATTGCAACACCATTTAAAAAAATTACTTTTAATGAGGCGATGTCTAAATATGGTACGGATAGCCCAGATGTAAGATTTGGGTTAGAATTGGTTGATATTACAGATTTGGTTAAAGATAGTAAATTTCAAGTCTTTTCTAAAGTGGTTGCCTCTAAAGGTCAAGTCAAAGGAATTAGGATACAAAACCCCAATTTCTCAAGAAGTGATTTAGATTTCCTCACCTCTTTTGTCAGCATCTATCGAGCTAAGGGATTGGCATGGTTTAAGGTAAAAGAAATTTTGAATACTAATAAAAAAGTTGTTTTACTTGAGTCTCCTATTGCTAAATTTTTCAGTCAAGAAGAACAGACGGTAATTATTGATAGATTCAAAGCTAAACCTAATGATTTCCTTTTATTTGTAGCGGATACAGCAAAGGTAGTAGCAGATAGCTTAGCCAACCTTAGATTACACTTAGCTAATAAATTTAATTTAATACCTAAAGAAGAATTTAACTTTATTTGGGTAACAGAAGCTCCATTAGTAGAATATGATGAAGAAGAAAAAAGATATGTCTCAGTACACCACCCATTTACCTCACCACATGAAGAAGATTATCAGATGATAGAGACTGAACCTGGCAAGGTAAGGGCAAGGGCTTATGATTTGGTATTAAATGGAATTGAAATAGGTGGTGGTTCTATAAGAATTCATCGTAGAGATATTCAGGAACGAGTATTTAAATTATTAAGGATTGAAGAAGAAGAGGCAGAGGAGAAATTTGGCTTTTTGTTAGAGGCTTTAGAGTATGGTGCTCCACCACATGGTGGGATTGCCTTTGGTTTAGATAGATTATTACGATTAATGGTAGGTGCTGATTCTATTCGAGAGGTAATTGCCTTCCCTAAAACACAAAGTGCCACATGCCTAATGACAGATGCACCATTTGAGGTAAATAACAGGCAGTTAAAGGAATTAAGTATAAAGTTGGATTTAAAATCCACTGATTGAAAAGATTGTAAAGGTAAGAAAGTTGGCGGGGAAATATTACTTTCCCGGGACGGTTTATTTTATCGTTTTTCCTATGATTTCTTTCGGATATTTATTTGTAAGCGTCCACAGAAAATTGAAATTGGGAATTAGAAATTGGACTTTTACTTCTCTCCCTAATTTTTAATTTCGAATTTCCAATTTCAACTCTCTTTTCTATCCGCAAGCTTTCAAACAAAAGTGAACTGTCCCAGACTTTGTGAATACAAGACGAAATGGAGAGGTACCGAAGTGGACATAACGGGACCGCCTCGAAAGCGGTTTGAGGCAATAAAATGTCTCACGTGGGTTCGAATCCCACCCTCTCCGCCAGATGAGATAAAATTGAGATTTGTCCTCTGAGGGCAGGATAACCGACCTGTGATCAACCCCATTCTTCTAACTCCTTTACCCTCATTTTACCCACCTCTTTAATTCTATCAGACTGGCTACATATTGTCAAACAAAAAATTCCTATAATTCTTCTTTCGCGATCTCTAAAAATCTTCGGGCATTGACTACCTTGATCCCTTTGTACTCTTCTAAGTTTATTAAGTGGGTATCTCCAGAGACTATAAAGTCAGCCTTACCTTGGAGGGCACATTCTAAGAACTTATCATCTGCCGGATCATCCTTTATAACATTAAGCTGGAAGAGAGGTCTTACCACATCAGCCCTTTGGGGATCACTAAGCAAGAGAGTCCATTCTTTGAGTTCGCTTTCTGTAAGATTAAATCTATTCAATACTCGTAGATACTCTTTAAGGATTGGTTCTGAAACTACCAGTTTTATCCTTCCATCCCTCCAAAGCTCAACCACCTCTTTAGGTCTTCCACCCCACAGATTTGAGATGATGGTATTGGTGTCAATCACTACCCTAAGCACTTTCTCTCCTTACTTCATCAATCAGCCTCTGGACATCAGAGAGGGTAAAGCCTACATCTTCTGCCTTCCTTCTTGTCCTCTCCCTTAAGAGATCGAATCTTTTTTTGAAGTTATTCCCTTCTGTCAGTGTAGACTTTTCTTCTAACCACCTATCAATATTCTCTTTTCTAAACCTCCACTGCCGTTCTATTCGTAGAACAGGAATCTTTCTGGCTCGGGCCATCCTATAAATCTTTACAGGACTGAAACCTAAGTATTCAGCTACCTCTTTGACATCCATCATTACTTTAGCCATCTTTTATCACCTCAGAAATACTTATACCACATATCCTAAAGTCTTGTCAAGTCTTTTTTGTACTATTTAGTACTTTTTGTTTTCTTAAGGGGAGTTAATATCTTCAGAAAGGTAAAAATTTGGCGGATTGGGAAGATTTTTTAAAAATCTCTGGCTCGCCCCGTTAGAAATAGTGCTAAATAGTATAAAGAACGAGGTGGGTTATAAGTTTTCTAACGGGGCTCGAACCTCTTTTTAAAGGACAGAGTGCTTTCTTTTTACTGGAGAGAACCCTATTCTTTTGTTGCCGATCTCAACCGCCTTGCCTCTTCAAATTCTCTTAATTTTCAAGAACTTAAAGACCTTCCTTTTAATCAGTTTTCACCCCTACCTGTTTTTCTTTGAACTTGGAGTCTCAATCGCTCTCTGGATAAATAAAGATTTCGAGCTGTATGGTTAGAATAATAAAGACTCATGTATCAGTTTTTAAGAGAGTTAAATCACACAATGCAAGATAGAAATAAATTGAAATTAGTAGAAATTTATGGAAATTCATTGTTTTTTACTACCAATTTCAATCAATTTCTATAAATTTCCATTATATTTCTATCAGTTTCTATTTTTCTTGTAGTGTGAGATGAAAGTTTCATTTTCATTAGTGAACT
>JBFMDD010000078.1:0-2216 GCA_040754115.1 bacterium | reverse complement strand
ATAACACGATACTGGTGCAAAATTTCTTCAACGCGACACTAGCAGGCTTCGTGTTCTTGGTGGTTTTAAAAGATGTGATGAAGGTTAATCTAACCGCACAGGTCGAAAAATTTCATAAAATGTATCTTTTTTTCTTGACTTCAAATGTCCTATATGATAAACTTTATAATGAAGATATTTCGTAACCGTTCAGGGAGCTAAGAATTTTGCAGTTTATCAGGTTCAAGGTTACAGGTTCAGGGTTCAAGGGTACTAAGCGATAAAGATTATACTGGACACTGCCATTAACTGAGCTATTTAGGGACGGTTTATTTTTAGGTTCTGTTATATCAGTATAACATACCTGTCAATCTATTACAAGGATGCCAGTCTGGACATATTATCAAATTCTTATCAGTGCAGAAAAAGATGGTATGATTAACTTGCACGAGGGAGCTTTGAAGGAAGTAATGACAGGGATTACTACTGTAGAAGAGTTATTATGCTTAACTTTTGAGGAGAGAATAGATTATTATATTGGATAAGATTGGTTAATTGGTTAATTGGTAAAATGCTGGATACTGGATGGTCTGGTGAGTGGCTAATTAACCAATCATGAGCTAACTAATTAACTAAATTAAGGGAGGAGATGTTTAAAATGAGAATAATGTTATATCTTTTATGTTTAGGGATGATGCTTGGAGGGATAACTCAGCATGTAGAAGGAGCTACTTTGCTTGGCCCAAGGGCAACTGGTATGGGTGGTGCTATGACAGCAGTAGTTGATGATATTACCTGTGTTTATTGGAACCCAGCAGGACTTACTCGAATGAAAGAAATTGAGATATGTCCTATAATAGGTATCCATCTCTTTGATCAGGTGCATGAAACATTAGAGGAGATATATGATTATGTAGAGAAGAATAAAGGAACCCTCTCTGATGCCCATATTGACTATCTTAAACCAAGGGTTAAAAAACTTGAAGGAAAGGGTGTAGTAGGAGATGCTAATATATCATTTCTGATTGGTGGTAGAAGTTTTGGAGTAAATTGGGCAGTAAGTTCTATTGGCTTAATAAAATTTGGTGCCAAGAATGTAACTATTGATCTTGAAGATGCCCGGCTATCCCCAGATACCTTCAAAAACAATACCTCTACATTTAAACTGCAGGGTAGTGGAGTGAATAACATTGCCGTCACTTATGCTGAAAGATTGAAGTTCTTGCCCCTATCATTAGGTGTTAATTTAAAGTACATCAATGGTACATTATACAATCCGTCCCCTCTTATTGTAGGAAGTGAAACCTCTGCTGAGAGTGGGACTGGTTGGGCTGATAGAGCTGAGAATAGAGAGATTGATACAGGCAATACCTGGGGTGTTGACCTTGGAATATTATACAAAATAGAAGGTAAAGGAGGAAATCCACTTACTTTAGCACTGGTAGTTCGTAATATCAACTCACCAAAGATATCATTGGAAGGCGGAGAGATTAAATTAGACCCTGAGGCTACTGTTGGGATAGCATTCAATCCATTTAAGCCATTCCTTATGGCAGTAGATTATGACCTGACTTCAGATGAGACTATCTTAGGAGATAGTCGGAGGATATCTTTTGGATTAGAGTGCAATCTCCTAAAAAAGATCTTATCCTTACGCGCTGGAGCATTCAAAGACTTAGGGTTGGATGATTCTAATTTAGTCTATAGTGCTGGATTTGGAGTCAGAATACCGATTTTATTAGCTTTGGATGTTGGTGGAGCTTATGACCTTAAAGAGCGTGAATTGGCTGCTTCAGGTAGAATAACCTTTCACTTCTAACCTATTCTTCTAATGAATTGTCCCGCATTCGCAGAATGTCGCCTAACGATTTGCGTGTTTGCGAAATCCAGCACTTTTTAATCATTTTAGCGATCTCTTTATACTGCCTTTGAGAGCTCTTAATAATTGAAATACAAAGTGTTAGCGAAAAACGCAAAAGTTTAGAAGAGAATTTATGCTTCGCAACATTCTTCGAATTCAACTAATTTCAATTTATTGTCCCAATCGGGGAGAAAAACCCTTGACTTTAGTCAAAGACTTTAGTATAATTTCAGCATGCAACACTATCGTACAGGTTCTCACTCTGTTTATGACCTAAAGTATCATCTGGTTGGATAACAAAGTACCGCAAACCAGTTTTCCATGGACAAATTGCTGGGAAGCTTCGAGATATCATCAGAGAAATATGCCGTGCAAA
>JBFMDD010000077.1:0-4506 GCA_040754115.1 bacterium | reverse complement strand
AAATATTTTGAACAAGAATATAAGTTTTCTATATCACCTGATAAATTGCCTGACAAATCATCAACAATACCTCAACAAGAATTATTAGAAAAGATAAAAAAATGTAGACAAAAATTAGAATCATACAAAGAGATAAATCTAATGGCTCCTGCAGAATATGATGAGATAAAAAAGCGGTTTGATTTCTTAAATTCACAAAGAGAAGATTTAGTCAATGCAAAACAGGATTTACAAAGCCTGATTCATCAAATTGATACTACATCTCAAGAGTTGTTTGATAAAACCTTCTCACAAATAAAAGCTAATTTTGCCTCAATTGTTAAGGATTTATTTGAAGGAGGAACTGGAACTTTAAGATTAACTGATGGAGTATCACAAGAAGAAGCGGGAATAGAAATAAGTGTCCAGCCACCAGGCAAAAAGCTTCAGAGTATATCACTTCTGTCTGGAGGTGAAAAGGCATTGGTATCCATTTGCCTATTATTTGCTATCTTCCTTTATAAGCCCAGTCCTTTTTGCGTCTTAGATGAAATAGATGCATCATTAGATGAAGCCAATATCATTCGGTTTAATAAATTGCTTAATTCCTTCTCTAAAAAAACACAATTCATCATCATCACACATAATAAACTAACTATTAACTCTGCCTCTACACTCTATGGCATCACAATGGAAACACCTGGTATTTCAAGATTACTATCTGTAAAATTAGTTGACAAATCGGCATAAATTTATTACAATATATATTCGTAGTTCGAAGAAACTCGAATAATAAACTGCTCTCTGCTATTAATTGTTAATTGTGAATGGTTAATTGATAATTGTTAATGAACTGTATTTTGGATTTGCGGATAATGATGAGTTACGGGAGTTACGGGAGGGGGAGGAATGAATTTCCTTTTTTTTATCGGAACGATTACTTCTTTTATCCTGGCAGGATATATCATCTGGATACATGGCATTAAACCAAAAATTATTAATGTTGAATCAAAAGATGTTGATAAGTTTAGAAATGAAGTAAGCAAATTAATTACTGAATTTAATCGGGTAGCTAACACCAACATAAATATTCTTGAAGATAAAACAGAAGATCTAAAGAATGTAATTAAATTAGCCGATGATAAGATTATAAAGCTAAATTCTAAATTAACTGACTTAGAGATACTTGCTAACCGTGACAAGAAACCTGTTAGCAGAACAAAACAAGAAGAAGAACCTCCAGTAAGACAAAAAATAAAACCTCTTTCTAAAAAGGCAACTCTTGATGAAAAGAAAGAGAAGATAGAAGAATTGGTCATTGCAGGATTCCCAATAGAAGAGATTGCAAAGGCGGTTAACATGAGTAAGGGCGAGGTTCAACTGGTATTGGAATTGAAGAATAAGATGTAATAAGGGTATTAAGGAAACAAAGAAATAAAATAAAATCAACTATATTCTGGTAATGGAGAGGCAAAATTCTGGTTGTAACCTTCCGTTTCATTAGCCCAGAATTATGGCTTATCTCAAAAAGAACTTCACGATATTCAAAAAATTGTCGAGGATAAAAAAGATGAAATTAAAAATAGCTGGAAAAAACACTTTCCATGTTGAAGTATTAAATATCTCTAAACATGGATTTTGGCTGTTAGTACATCAGAAAGAATATTTTTTGCCATTTTCAACCTTTCCATGGTTCAAAAATGCGAATATATCATCTATTCTGAATGTTAAGTTACTACAGTTTCATCATCTTTACTGGCCAGATTTAGATGTAGATTTAGAGATAGAATCTATTGAATCACCAGAAAAATATCCGCTTGTGTATACTTAGATGTAATTAGGAGTAAAAAAATGCACAATATCGCTATTTATCCTGGGACATTTGACCCAATAACTAATGGGCATTTAGACATAATTGAACGGGCTGTACCTTTATTTGAACAGATTATAGTAGCTATTGCCTGTGACTCTCCTAAACCAACTGTTTTTTCTATACAAGAACGCATACAAATGCTAAAAGAGATAACTAAAAATTACTCTAATGTAAAGGTGGAGAAGTTTTCTGGATTGTTAGTTGAATATGCCCGCAAAAAAAATGCAAGTATTATCATTCGAGGGTTACGAGCAGTTTCAGACTTTGAACATGAATTTCAAATGGCTTCTATAAATAAAAGATTAAACCCAGATGTAGAAACACTGTTTATGATGACACATGAGGATAATTTCTTCTTAAGTTCCTCTGCTATAAAAGAAATAGCCCGTTTAGGAGGTTCTTTGGGAGAATTTGTCCCCAAAATTGTAGAAGAAAGGTTAAAAGAGAGGTTTAAATAATGAAACAAATAACACTTCTACTTGCTGTCCATTCTCATCAACCGGTAGGGAATTTTGACCATGTTTTTGAAGAGGCGTATCAAAAAGCATATCTTCCTTTTATTAAAATATTAGAAAAGCATCCTAATATTAAAATATCACTTCATTATAGTGGCTCTTTATTGAACTGGTTTTTGGAAAAGCATCCTGAAATAATAAGCAAGGTAAAGAAATTAATTCAACAAGGACAAGTAGAAATACTTACTGGTGGTTTTTATGAACCTATATTGCCCAGTATTCCAGACCGCGATAAGATGGAACAAATAGAGAAGATGACAAATACTGTTAAGGATTATTTTGGGATAGTGCCAAAGGGGATGTGGTTAGCAGAACGTGTCTGGGAACCTTCATTAGCTAAACCTCTGGGTGAGGCAGGAGTAGAATTTACATTGGTTGATGATGCACATTTTAAATGGGTTGGAATTAAGGATGAAGACCTGTTTGGATATTATGTTACCGAAGAAGAAGGAATACCTATAAATATATTTCCTATTAGTCAGAAATTAAGATATTTAATTCCATTTGCATCTAAAGTGGATGAGGTTATAGAATATTTAGAATCAGTAGCTGATGAAGAGACGAGGAGAATGATTCTTATGGGTGATGATGGTGAAAAATTTGGCTTGTGGCCCAATACTTATGAATGGGTTTATGAAAAAGGCTGGTTAGATAATTTCTTTACTGCTTTAGAGAAGACCAATTGGATAAAAACAACTACATTATCAGGCTGGATTGCTCAAAATAATCCTTTAGGAAGGGTATATTTACCCTGTGCTGCTTATGAAGAGTTAATGGAATGGGCACTGCCTGCACATTCGATTATTGAATATGAAACCGCTATTGAAGAATTAACAAAGAATAAAAAATATCAACAATATACACGATTTATTAAGGGTGGTTTCTGGCGTAATTTCTTAGCTAAATACCCAGAAGCTAATAATATGCATAAAAAAATGTTATATGTCAGTAATAAAACTGCTCAGATAGCACAGGCATCAGAGGTATTAGTTTATACTGATGGAGAGAAGTTTATTGACCAGCGGCCTGCAAGTATTGGCAAGGCAAAAGAAGAATTGTGGCAGGGACAATGTAATTGCGCTTATTGGCATGGTATCTTTGGAGGATTATATCTACCTCACCTCAGAAATGCTATCTATCAACACCTGATTTGTGCAGAAGTAGAAATAGAAAGTATCATCCATGACGCACCAAATTGGATAGAATTAGAGGCAGTTGATTTTGATAAAGATGGAGAGAAGGAAATTTTAATCAGTACCCATTACTTAAATCTTTACTTTGAACCATTAAAAAGTGGCGCTCTATTTGAACTTGATTATAAACCGAAACTATGCAATATCATAAACACATTAACTCGTAAACAAGAGGCATATCATCAAAAAATAAAACATGCCGTTGAATCTAAAAAACCTACAAGTGCTAAGAGTATCCATGACATACTATTAACCAAACATCAAGATTTAGATAAATACCTCAATTATGATTTTTATAAAAGGGTTTCTTTAATAGACCATTTCTTAGCTAAGGATGTTACTCTTGAGAATTTTAGCAAATGTAATTATAAAGAGGTGGGTAATTTTATTAATCAACCTTATAGACATAGAGTAAGGCGTGCAAAAGAAGAGATAATATTAGACCTCTCTCGAAATGGTAAGGTATGGGTAGGAGATGAAGAATTTTCCATTGTGTTATCAAAATCGGTTAAAACAACTGCGGCGGATACAGAGATAGAGATAAGTTATGAAATTAGTAATGAAGATAAAAAAAATATCGAATTATGGTTTGGAGTAGAATTTAATCTTGCACTATTGGGCGGAACACAGTGTTTCTACTACATTCCTGAAGGTGAAGTGTTAAAAGATAATAAATTAGATGCAGTAGCAGAAGATGTTGACTGTAAAGAAATAGCACTTAGAGACGAAACTGGTGGTATAGAGATTGATTTTAAATTTAGCTATCCAGCTCAAGTATGGCGATTCCCTATCTACACTGTCTCTTCTTCTGAATCAGGATTTGAATTAGGATACCAGGGTTCTGTATTCTTTCCCAATTGGGAATTTGAAATCCCTCCCTATGACTCATGGCAAGTAAAGATTAAAAAGAAAATCAAAACTATTGCTTAATTTTTTCGACCTGTGC
>JBFMDD010000076.1:0-9484 GCA_040754115.1 bacterium | reverse complement strand
TTCCAAAAAAATTAACACTAAATCAACCAAAATGAAGAATTTTGGGGGAAAGGGGGAAGTTTTATTATTTGAATCCCACTTAATCCTCTATTCTTCGTCGGAAGATAAGTTGGGGAATTTCTGTTCGCAAGCATTTTTTCTTGACATTTGTTAATAAAGAAGGTATATTAATCATCAGGAGAATTTTATGAGATTGGTTCAAAAATTCATTATACTTTGCCTGGTACTTATAATGGGTATATTCATTGGTGCGGTTAGTTCTATACTAATTATAAAGCAGTCAAGACGAAGTATTGGTGAGATTTACTGGAAAACAGTAAATCAGACTCGTAAGCTGGATACCTTAGCAGCTATTGACAAACTTAAACAATTTATTGATAAATATCCCAACTCTGACTATGTAGAAGATGCCTATTACAACATTTGTAAGATTAGATTTAAAGAATGTGTTAAAACAAACCAGAATTGGCACATACCAATACAAGAATACTTTAAACTATTAAGTGATTATCCAAAAAGTAGGTATTTAGAGCCTATTAGTTTCTTTACCCCCTTTTGTTATGCTAAGAATAAAGAATATGGAACTGCTATTGTAAAATTTAAAAGATTCCTGAAGATGTTTCCAAGAAGTGATTTAGCTGATGAGGCACAGTATAATATTGGACGGCTTTACTGGGCGTTAGATAAGTTTAAAGAGGCTAAAAAGGCGTATGAATTAGTAGTTAAAATTTACCCAAATGAGAATCTAATTGACGATGCATTATTTAGAATAGGTGAGACAGAGTTAGGACAAGAAAACTATAAAGAGGCTATTTTACAATTTAACCAGATAAGTAAGAGGTTCCACAAAGGTGAAATAGCCAAATATTCACAAGCAATGACAGGATTTTGTCTGTATTTGGAACGCAAATTCGAACAAGCAAAACAGACATATTCAAAAGTCTTATCCAATTATCCAAATAGTCCTATTAAAGATGATATAAAAGATTTTATTGATAAAATGTACCCTGCAGGGCCGGTACAAAAAGCAGGAGATGAGGATATAAAAACTAATTTTTTATGCACGGACAAAGGAATCATCTATAATAAAAAAGAATCGTTATTTTTAATAAATTTTGGAAAGGAAGATTTGAATAAAATTTTCCCTTTTAACACGAAGAAGTTTTTTTCTCCTTTAGGAGATGAATTCATAGTTGGTAGTGGCGATTATCTCTGGAAGGTAGGTATTGATGGAAAACAAAAAACAAAAGTTACAAAACAACAAGGAGAAAAGGTTAATATCATCTGGTCTTTTGATGCTAAAGCTATTATTTATGAAACAGAAGATGCCCTGTATCTAATTCGAGTTAATGAGAACAAATTGACTAAACTTCTTGACAAGTCACCTGAGTTACCATCTTTTTTTGCATGTTGGTCTAAAGATTCGAAAAAGATAGCTTGCTTAAATTGGAGCAAGGATGGTAGTTTTGCAGACCTTATCATATTCGATTCTAATGGTGACAGAAAAAAAAGAATAAAAAAGATTTTGGATAAAAATATTCATTTTTCGAGAGAACGAGGATTTATCTGGTCATGGGATAGTAATAAAATCGCTTATGCTATAAGTCGTACATGGAGACTGGGGGTAGTAGAAGAGATACGAATGGTAGATGTAAATCGTGGTAGTGTCAGAACTTTAATTTATGATAGTGCTACACATATTTGTTGGTCTCCTGATTCTTCCAAAATCGCATATTCCAACTATCGAGGAACTTTAGTTATAGATTCAAATGGTAAAAATTGGCATAACTTATCGAATATTAGAATGGGTTCACTTCGATGGAGTTCTAATCAAACACTGTGTGGAATAGGTATTAGAGAGGATTTTTTTGTTTATAGAATTTTAAATTTAAAATGCCAAACTAAAAAATACATTATAAAAGGTACTAATCCACTTTTATCTGAAGATGGTAAATTAATTGCTTATAACGATGATAAAGGTAGATTATGGTTAGAAAATCTTAACAGCCTAACACGAGAAATATTATCTTATTCAAAAATAAAACCCACAGACTGGCTTTATAAAAACTCAAAAATTATTTGCTTTGATTCTAACGATTATTTTGTAATTGATAGATATAAGAGGGAAAAACAACATGTCTATTCAGGAACTCAAATAACCACATTAGCCTCTTTTAAAGATTTAACCTTTGTCCCAAAATCTTATGACAGTAATTCTATATTTGGCAATATAGGTGGAAATATCGTTAGATTAAAAGATAACACAAAATATCTTATAACCTTAAAAGGTGGCAAAAATCCTGTTTTATCCAGCAATAAAAAATATGTAGTTTATGAAAATGTAGGTAATCTATGGACTATGAATCCTGATGGAATAAATAAGTTTCAGCTTACATTACTTGGAGGTCATAACCCCAATTGGTTTGGGGATAAGATAATATTTGAACAGCATGAAAAAACTACATTAAACTGGTGGGATTTTAACCTGAAGGTAAATCAAAAAATACACCAAGAAAAAGGGAGAATAGGTAAGGAATATCTATTAGATGTGATACAACCTGTTGATTATGAAGAAAATATCAGCATTATTAATCAGGATGGCTCTAATTGCACAAAACTGATTAGTCAAGGTAGTAATCCTGATGTTGCTATTACTGGCAAGATAGCTTTTGAACGCAACGATATGATTTGGACAAAAAATGTAACTGGAGGAAAAGAAAGCAAATTAGTTAAAGGGAAATGTCCTAAATGGTCGTGTGATGGTAAAACACTTGCTTTTTTAAGGGATAATAATCTTTGGATAATGGATAAAAAAATACAAGACTCAATCGAGCATTTCGACTGGCTGCCAGCTAAAAATAAGATTGCATATTCTAAAAATGGTGCGTTATTTATTAAGGATGTAGCTACAGATGAAGTGGTACAATTGACTAAAAGTAGTAAAACTTCAGATTCTAAATAAAAAGGTAGTCTGGTATCTGAGTGTCTATGTACCTGATTTTATTCAAAATATCAAATTTACACTTGACGAATATTAAAATTTTTAGTATACTTGATTTGGTTAAATTTTTGTAACTGTTGTTAAAGTATGAACTGTACTCTCTATTTTTTATTTTAAAAGGAGGATTTTACGACATGAGTATTAGTTACAAAGAACTTGGATTAGTTTCCACAAAGGTGATGTTTAAAGTAGCTATGGAAAAAGGGTTTGCTATTCCAGCCTACAATTTCAACAACATGGAACAATTGCAGGCAATTATCCAGGGTTGTATGGAGACTGATTCTCCAGTTATTATGCAGGTATCTAAAGGAGCTCGCGACTATGCTAATGCTACCTTACTTCGGTATATGGCTATGGGAGCGGTAGAGATAGTTAAGGAGAGCGAGACCGAAATCCCAATCGTCTTACATCTTGACCATGGTGATAGTTTTGAGCTATGTAAATCTTGTATTGATAATGGATTTAGTTCAGTGATGATTGATGGTTCTCACCATCCTTATGAAGAAAATATTTCTCTAACCAAACAGGTAGTAGAATATGCCCATTCTAAAGATGTAGTAGTGGAAGGAGAGCTTGGAATTTTAGCTGGTATTGAAGAAGAGGTAAAGGCTGAGAAAACTACCTATACTCGACCGGAGGAGGTGGAGGACTTTGTCTTGAAAACTGGTGTTGATTCTTTAGCTATCGCTATTGGAACAAGTCATGGAGCATATAAATTTAAAGTCAAGCCAGGTGAAAAGTTACCACCTTTGCGGTTTGATATACTGCATGAGTGTGAAAAGCGGCTACCTGGTTTCCCAATTGTGTTACACGGAGCCAGTTCTGTTCTACCAGTTTATGTGGATATGATTAACCAATATGGAGGAAATATGGAAGGAGCAGTGGGAGTACCTGAAGACCAATTACGCAGAGCAGCTAAAAGTGCTGTCTGTAAAATCAATATTGATACTGATGGCCGTCTTGTTGTCACCGCTATGGTGCGTAAGATGTTAGCTGAAAATCCAAAGGAATTTGACCCAAGAAAATATCTTGGCCCAGCACGCAAAGAATTGATCGAGATGATCAAGCGTAAAAATAAAGAAGTACTTGGCTCAGCAGGTCATGGTAAAGAAATTATGAATGCTATAAACAGTGAACAGTGAACAGTGAACAGTGAACATACTGATCACTGAACATACTGATCACTGCAAAAAGATAGAACGAGTTCCATATCAACATCCTGGAAGTATTGAGTTGGCATTAGAGGTAGGAAAAAGAATTAAGGATGCAGATATTCTGTTGCTTGAAAATCATGGGGTGCTTTGTGCAGGATGCTCAATACAGGAGGTAATTAATAAAACTCAGACATTTGAATTCCTATCCAAATTAACTGTCTTCTCAAAATCTGCCAACATAGAGTTAAAACCTATTGTCAAGAAAAACTTTACCACGAATTAAACGAATTATACGAATGGACACTAATTATTAGAATAATGTAACCATTCAGGTAGTCTGGTGTCTGGATGTCTATGTGTCTGGTAGTCTATGTAACCCAGACACCAGACTACACCTTGAACCTAACAACCTAAGCATGTGATATGAGAAAGCAGATAAAGACCCAGAATAAAACAAAAAAGAAGCATAGGAAAAAGAAAAGGTATCTTTTTAAAATTCCATCCTCCCTTTTATTAAAAGATGAATCAACATCACCACTATATTTTACAAGAATGGATTATATCTTTGGTATATTGGTACTTCTAATCTCTTTTGGTGTCTATCTTCATACCTTAATCCCTACTGTAGGTTTTCATGATAGTGGTGAGTTGATAGCTGTCTCTTATCTTTTAGGAATTGCCCATCCGCCTGGCTATCCTCTTTATTGTCTATTGGGAAAACTATGGATGACTCTAATGCCAATTGGCAATATTGCCTATCGAATGAATATGCTCTCTGCTCTATGTGCTGCGTTAGCCTGTATGATGGTATACTTTATAGTATTGAAGGTAGTAGGAGGTGGGAGGCAGGAGGTGGTTAAATACCATCTCCTACATCCTGCCTCCTACATCCCATCAGCAGTAGCTGCTCTAATGCTTGCCTTTGCTACTACCTTCTGGGAACAGGCAGTAATTGCAGAAAAATACACACTAAATGCCATGTTTACAACACTAATAATCTTTATCTTGGTAAAGTGGCAAGAAACAATGGTAAAAGATGATAAAAAAAACTCATCCCTCATCCCTCATTCTTCATCCCTCTTATATCTCTTTACTTTCACCCTTGGTCTGTCATTTACTCATCATTTCCAGACACTTTTTATAGTTCCTGCAAGTATCTTTCTAATAATGATAATATTACTTAGATGTTTTGTAGGTGATTTAATGAATATGAGAGTGAAGATAAGATATGCCAAGAATTTCTTTTTAAAATATATTTTTAAATCCTGGGCTTATATAAAATCCTTTTTTAAAATACTATTTCCTTATGTAAGAACCTTATCGCTTATGTTTTTATTATTTATCATCCCACTTTGCCTCTGGCTTTATCTTCCCTTTCAAGCCAGTCAGGATCCCCCACTTAACTGGGGTAGTCCGGATACAATGGATAGATTCATACGACATATTACAACTAAAGACTTTAGAGGTTACATGTCATCTTCAACTTTGGAAATATTCAGCCGTTTAACTCACCATATAACTCATTTCTTTACAAATCAGTTTACAATCTTCTTGGTAATTATTGGAGTTATAGGTATTTTCTTCTTGATAAAGAAAAGAGGACTTTTAGGCTTATTTTTATTATTAATTATATTAACTGATTTATTAGTTTCTATTCGATATAATATTTATAATATTGAAGATTATTATATCCCTGCATTTATTATTTTTAGTATTTTCATAGGTTATGGAACTTTGATGTTAATAAAGGTAATATCTCGTCTTTCACCTATCACCTCATGTATACTTCTTTTTATTCCTCTTATCCCGTTTTTACTTCATTATCACTCAAATGATAGAAGTAATTATTTCTTTGGCTATGATTATGGAAGAAATTTACTACGACCTATAGCACAAAATGCAATTGTTTTTCTTAAGGGATTAGACCATGATGCTTTTCCCATCTGGTATTTACATTATGCTGAACACATAAGGAGTGATTTAGATTTAGTAAGTATTCTGTTTATGTATTTTGACTGGTATCCTGAGCAATTAAAACATCTTAACCCTTACGAACCTTACAGTTTTACTGGAGACAAGGACATAATGCAAATAAGATTTGGCAATATCTTCTTTAATAATAAAAATCGCCCTATCTATACACATTTTGATGAAAATTTCAATAAAGACTATTCGTTAGTGTATGCTGGAACTTTCTATCGTGTGTTAGATAAAAACTTATCTAAAAATGTTCTTTTAAAGGAATTAGATAAACATAATGTAAGATTTATGTATAGAGGGATAAATGATGATAAAGTATATAAAGATACTCGGGCAGAAATGATAGTAACTAATTATATCTCAATTTATAACAATTATGGAAATGTTTATAGTGGATTTGAGAAATTTACACAGGCAATTAGAGAATATAAAAAGACATTGATATTTAATCCTGACAATCCTAATTCTTATTTTAATATTGGTATTGCATATAGTAATTTAGGTCAGTATGATAAATCTATTACAGAACTTAAAAAAGCCATTGCAATTGACCAGAACTATGTAAAAGCCTATAAAGGAATTGGTAATGTTTATGAAGGTAAAGGGGAATTAGAAGAGGCAATTAAATGGTATAAAAAGGTTACAGAACTGGAGCCAGATAGTGTAGAAAATCATCGTAATTTAGCAAGGGTTTATTATACTATGAAGAAAATAGATGAAGTAATTACAGAATGTGAGAAGATGGTAAAGATTGACCCACAAAACATAGAATCTCGTAGTAATTTAGGCTCTTTATATTTTAAAAAAGGCAAGTATAAAAAAGCATCCATTGAATTTGAAGAGATTTTAAAACTTGACCCACAAAATGCTTATGCACATGACATGTTATGTAAAATTAAGGGTAGGTTTTGAAAAAAATTGGGTAGTGTCTGCCTTTAGCTTTATACTCCAAAAATTTCTATACAAAAAACTTGACTTTTACACTTTATTACTGTATTCTATAAATAAGGAGAGAAAACAATGCATGAAAGGGATATTAAAAGAGATGATGTGATGTGGGAGATAAATATTACTCCTTTAACAGATGTGTTCTTAGTACTATTGGTCATCTTTATGGTAGCTACTCCTCTACTTATTCAATCTGGGGTAAAGGTTAAATTACCCTCCTCATCTGTCACAGAGGCTCAACCTGAGGGAATTATTGTAACAATCACAAAAGAAAATAAGATATATGTAGGTAAAGAAGAAGTCGCTCCTGATGACTTACTTGCACACCTTCAGGAAGAACTTAAAGATAAAAAAGAAAAGTTTATCATCATCAATGGAGATAAAGATGTTCTTTTAGGCAATGCAGTTAAAATAATGGATATTGCGAAGGCATCCGGGGCTGAAAAAATTGCTATTGCTACCGAGCCTAAGAAACTTAAGGAGTTATGATTTATGAAGTTTACTTTGACTAATAAAGGAATTATCCACTTGTCAATTTATCTAATGCTTGGATTACTATCAGGTTGTGCTCCTGAATCAAAAGGAGACTGGATAAATATCCTTAGTGAAGAAGAGTGGTATCAAGCTCATAATGCTTCAGAAAAAAGCTATACAGGGGTAGTATATGATAAAGGAGAGAAACAATGGCGTAGTACAAAAGAAGAATATAATCGCTATTTCTTAGAATTATGGTATACCCGCTATAATATTCACTCACCTGTTGATAGTGGAATAGACCTACAAAGATTTGTTGGTAAAAAAGTAGAAATAATAGGTAAAGAAAAAGAAATTATTTATGGAAAAAGAAAGGTAAAAAAGATTTTGATAGGTAAAATAAGACTTGTGGAATGATAGAGATGGATTTATTTGATGAAAAAACACAAGATAATAAAAAGCCATTGGCTCTTCGGATGAGACCAAGAAGTTTAGCTGAATTTGTAGG
Organism: bacterium; assembly: GCA_040754115.1. GTDB lineage: Bacteria > UBA9089 > CG2-30-40-21 > CG2-30-40-21 > SBAY01 > JBFMDD01. The sequence goes on along the minus strand of JBFMDD010000076.1, from coordinate 1,419 downwards.
ACAAGAGCATATTTTAGGGCAAGGGAAATTACTAAGACGGGCTATTGAATCTGATAGAATAACCTCTATCTTGCTTTATGGACCTCCTGGTTGCGGTAAAACAGCCCTTTCTCAGGTAATAGCTAATACGACTAATTCTTATTTTGATAGATTAAATGCAGTTACCTCTGGTGTGGTGGAAGTACGCCAATTTATTCAACAGGCACAAGAGCGCAAAAAATTTGAGTCAAAAAAGACTATTTTGTTGATTGAGGAAATTCATCGATTTAACAAACCTCAACAGGATGCTCTATTACCAGATGTAGAGGAGGGCAATATCTCATTGATTGGTACTACTACACAAAATCCATTTTTTGCTATCAGTTCACCTCTTTTGTCTCGGTCTCAAATCTTTCAACTTAACCCTTTAACCTCACAAGACATAAAGACAATTTTAACTAATGCGTTAGAAGATAAAGAAAGAGGGGTAGAAAAATATAATGTAAAGATGGATAAAGATGCCTTAGAACATTTAGTAAAAATATCAGATGGGGATGCCAGACGAGCATTAAATGCATTAGAGATTGGAGTACTTACGACACCACCTAAAAATGGTAAAATTCATTTTACGCTGAAGGTAGCTGAGGATTCTATTCAGCAAAAATCTATTGTTTATGACCAATATGGTGATGCACATTATGATACAATATCTGCTTTTATCAAGAGTATGCGTGGCAGTGATGCAGATGCAGCATTGTATTGGTTAGCGAAGATGATTTATGCAGGAGAAGACCCACGATTTATTGCCCGTAGAATACTTATCTGTGCAGCTGAGGATGTAGGTAATGCAGACCCGCAGGCGTTAGTAGTGGCAACTTCGGCATTTCAATCATTAGAGTTTGTTGGTATGCCAGAGGCTAAAATACCACTGGCACAAGCAGTTACCTACATCGCTACCGCACCCAAAAGTAATGCCTCATATCTGGGTATTGAAAATGCAATGAAGGATGTAGAGGAAGAAAAGACAAAAGAAGTTCCCAAACACTTGCGAGATGCCCATTATCAAGGTGCAAAAAAATTAGGACATGGTATAGATTATAAATATCCACATAAATTTAAAGACCATTTTGTAAAACAGGAATATCTACCTGAGAAGAATAAAATCTATTATCAACCTACAAATCAAGGGTATGAGGCAAAGATTAAAGAAAGATTAGATAAATTGTAATCGTTCAGGTGTAAGTAAGGAAAAATGGAAAAGTAGGGAAAAATGGGAAAAATATTAGAGGATTTCATTTCAAATTTTAATTTTCAGTGATCAGTATGTTCACTGCTTACTGCTGACTGTTCACTGCCCACTGAGTATACTGAACACACTTTTCTCTCAAAATGTGGAGTGCGAAAGCTTGCTTTCGCTTTGGACGGCGAGAGCGTGCTTGC
>JBFMDD010000075.1:0-9090 GCA_040754115.1 bacterium | reverse complement strand
TGTCAAGTATAAATTTTTTAAACCTCCTGTTATAATGTAGACTTTTAAATATGTGTTAAATCTTAATATAATCATTTTGGCTTATTTATCAATGAGTTTCGTTATTTCTCGATTTCCGTTAAGAACTGATTCATTAAGCAGTAAGCGTTCAGCTATCAGATATCAACAGTCAGTTAACTTCAGGGGAATTTGGTTTAGTTGATCTTATCTCTCAATTTATCCCAAACCATTTATCCAAGAACCTTCTCAGATTGTTCTCTATCTTCTGTCCAATGAGATGGTAGTATTTTAATATATTTTTTTCTTGTTGTCAACCACACTTTTATAAACTTTTTTACTTTTATTACATAAAAAATACTTGACAAAATATCACATAATAAGATATACTATCAATGTATATTGTATGATATAAAAATTATTGAAAAATGGGAGGAAGATAATAATGATTAGATATTTAGGACTTTTAGTTGTGTCAGTCTCGTGTGTAATGTGTAGTTTGGATGTAGGAGAGAGTCAGGAAGTTGCCAAGACGCCAAAACCTGTATCAAAAATAGGGCAATTCTCATTGAGAAATGATGGAAAAGATTTAATGAAGCCCATTGGTTCAGATATTTTATTACCTCTACCTCCAAAAGCAAAAGAGGAAGTAATAGAAGTAGAAAGGGCTGAGAAAAAAGAAATACCAGAAGAAGAATTGCGTCCTAAAATACCCAAAGCAGTTCCTGAACCCAAAGAGGTAAAGAAAGAGGAAGTGGTTAAAGAAGAAGGCCGGATGGGATTAAAATTTGCGGAAGGGGAAGAAGAACTTCCAAAAGCTATTGCTAAACCAAAAGTGCTTCCAAAACCTGAAGTAGAACCATTAATGCCAGAAAGATCACAATATTTCTCCCAATTAGCCCCTGGAGAGAAACTTTTACCTCCTGAAATTAAAGAAGTAAAAAAGCCTAAAGTTACCCCCCCTAAACTTCCACCCAAAGAAGAAGTAGTAGTAGTAGTAGAAGAAGGAAGAGTTGCAAAGGTAGAAGAGATGAAAGAAATTATCCCTCCTGAACCTGCGAAAGCTAAAGAGTTAGTACGAAAAGAACCTGAATTTGCATTTCAGAGGATAAATCCTGTGTTAAGATGGGGAATTATCCTATCAGGTCTTTTTACCTTAATATTAATTTTACTTGTTAGATATTTATGGAGGCAAAAAGAAGTATCTTCTTTAGCAAAAATTGGAGAGATACCTGCAGACAGACCTGTCCAGTATAAATCATTGGTTGAAGATGTAAAAGAACTACAAACAGGTTATAAATCGCTTGAGAAAATGATAGAAAATGTAGAGAAACGACTCGTTCCTCTTTCTTCATTAAAAGATGTTCCAATAGATGAATTTGCTCGTGAGACATCTAAAGAAGTCGTTAAACCAATTGAATCTGGAATAAAACAATTACAGGCTACCTGTCAAGGATTGGAAAGGATGTTTGGAGAGTTTGATAAAAGACTGGCTCCTTTGGATGCATTAAAAGGGTTAAGCATTAAAGAATTAGCTCATCAAACAAGTATGGAGTTTTATAGACCATTAGAAAATGAATTCAAGAAAATGCAGGTTTCTAATGAACGAATGATGGCCGAATTTGAAGACAAGATAGATAAGAAAATAGACTCCATTAACAAAAAAGGCAAAGGGTTAGAAAAGACAATTGGTGAAATAGATAGTAGGTTGATAACTATTGATTCTATGGTATCTTCTTTACCGAGAACTGAAGGGATTGTGCCTAAACCTCTTATAAAAACTGAAGAAGTAAAACCAATCACTCCTAAAGATAAAAGAGGTCGTGAAATCCTTCATAACCAGATATATAAACTATCGGATGAAGGATTGTCGATTGATGAAATTGCTCAACGCACTAAGTTAGGTAAAGGAGAGGTAAGGTTAATTTTAGGATTACGAAAGAAGTGATTATCTGCTCAGGTAATCAGTAATCGGTAATCAGTAATCGGTAACAGACAAGTGATGCTTTATCTTCACTGATAACTTGATCACCGATAACCGATTACCTGAATTTTTATGGAGGCAATAAATGCGAAAAAAATTACGGTGGCAGGCAACATTAATCGTGGTTAGTTTAGGTATTTTCCTTTATTTTCTTATACCTACCATTAGATGGTTGAGTATATCTCCATCTGAAAGAGAGAAAATATCTTCCTGGAATGCTATATCAAAGGCAGTAAGGGAAAGACTTCCACACTTGACTACTTTATCAAAGGAAAAAATAAAGGAATTGGAGCAGATATGGGTTACTCTTCCAGAAGCCGAAAGAAAAAATTCACAGATATGGAATTCGCTTTCAGAGGAGGAAAAAAAAGAAATAGCTTTATGGTGTGAGCTTCCATTAGAAGAAAGAGAAATGTTGAGAAGATGGACTGATGTATCCTCAGAAGAACGGGCAAAATTGGAGAAGAAGGGGGAGCTATTAAATAAAATACTGAAATTAGGATTAGACCTGCAAGGAGGAATGCATTTAGTTTTAGAGGTGGATACAGCTAAATTACCACCTGGCTCTGACCCTTCAGATGCAGTAGATAGGGCATTAGAAATTATCCGTAATCGGATAGATAAATTTGGTGTCTCAGAACCTGTTATCCAACGACATGGAAAAGATAAGATTGTAGTTCAATTACCTGGTTTAAAAGACCCACACCGAGCTAAAAATTTGATTGGCTCGACTGCACTTTTAGAATTTAGATTAGTTGATAATGAACGATTGGAAGCTGCAGAAGAAGGGAAGGTGCCAAAAGGATATGAGATATTAGAGGATGAGGAAGGGAAAAAATTTCTTCTTAAGAAAGACCCAGAATTAACTGGAGATAGTTTAGTGAATGCCTGGGTTGATACCAGTCAAGCAGGTGGGATAATGGCAGAGACAGTTGTCTCTCTTGAGTTTAATAAAGAGGGAGCAAGAAAGTTTGCTCGCGTTACTGGTGCTCATGTTGGAGAACAATTAGCTATTGTTTTGGATAGAAAGGTTAGGTCTGCTCCTGTAATTAGAAGTAGAATCGATGGTGGTAGAGCACAGATTGAAGGTAATTTCTCTTTAGAAGAGGCAAGAGACCTGAAGATTATATTACGCGCCGGCTCTCTTCCTGCTCCAGTTAAAATTATAGAAGAACGCACTGTTGGACCTTCTTTAGGACAAGATTCTATTCGTAAGGGTATTATCGCTTCAATCGCTGGATTTGTTTTAGTGGTTTTGTTTATGATTATTTACTATCGGATCTCTGGAGTAATTGCTAATGTTGCATTAGTTGGTTGTTTAATTATGCTCTTAGGTGGTTTGGCAGGCTTTAAAGGAACATTGACTTTACCCGGTATTGCAGGTATCATATTGACTATGGGTATGGCAGTGGATTCCAATATAATTATTTTTGAGCGAATAAGGGAAGAACTACGGGCTAATAGAACAATTAAAGCCGCTATTGATGTGGGATACAAAAAGGCTTTTTGGACGGTATTTGATTCTCATATTACTACATTAATTACTGGATTAATCCTTTTTACATTTGGTACAGGTCCTATTAAAGGGTTTGCAATTACATTGTCTCTTGGTGTGTCTATTAGTCTATTTACTGCAGTAGTAATTACTCGCCTTATCTTTGATTTAAGAAAGGAATATCAAACACTTAGTATTTGATTAGGAAAGAAAAATGGCACAAGAAAAAGAAAATTTCTTAGAGACTTTATTTAGAATAGGAGGACTTATTGGTGGAGGATGGATTACCCTTGAACTTATAAAAGCTTTCTCTCAAAAAGTCTATTTATGCCCTCATTGTCGAAATGAAATTCAATATAAAATTAGTAAATGTCCTCATTGTAAGGTAAAGTTAGTATGGAAAGTGTAGATAATAATAAGGAAGTAGAAGTAGAAGTATTAGAAAAAGACCAGGAGTATAGAAATCCTAAAAGGAGATATTATTTAATTGAATGGGGTCTTAAATTAATTTTTTTAGGTATAGGAATTTTTATTACAATTTTGTTATACAATAAGTGTTTATTTAATCCAAATTGTAATCCAATAGTAACAATATATTTTACTCTATTAGGATTAACATGTTTTTTACATGCAGGACTATCTATTGATAAGTTAGCAAATGTAAAATTGACTTAAAATGTAGGAGTATCCAATGGTAGAGTTAATTAAAAATCCTAACATAAACTTTATAGGTAAACGGCGTTATGCATTTATCTTCTCAGGTGTATTGACAATAATAGGTATCGTAGCCATCATTTTTACTGCAATGGAGAAAGCCAATCTTGGCGTTGACTTTGCTGGTGGGTCTTTAGTTCAGATAAGTTTTAAAAACCCAGTTACATCAGATGCATTACGGCAAGCTCTAATTTCAAATAAATTAGCTGAGAGTGAAATACAACAGACTGCAGAGGCTAATCGTGTGTTAATTAGAACTCGAAAAGAAAAAGTGGAAGGTGAGAAAATAGATGAACGAATTAGAAAGATATTTGGTAAGGAATTTAAAGGAAATAGATTTGTGATTGAGCGAGTAGAAGAAGTAGGACCAAAAGTAGGTAAAGAGCTTCGAGGCAAAGCCATGTGGGCGATATTTTGGGCAGTAATTGCTATAACTTTGTATATAGCGTTTAGATTTGAATTTAGATTTGGCATAGCAGCAGCTATAGCGACATTACATGATGTTTTAGCTGTCTATGGAATAGTTTGGATAACAAACCGCGAGATTACCCTCCTCACTATAACTGCCCTTCTAACATTAGCAGGATACTCACTAACTGATACAGTAGTGGTTTTTGATCGTATTCGTGAGAACTTAAAGCTTCGACGCAAAGAAGCATACGATGTGATTATTAACTCAAGTATAAATGAGGTCTTAAGTCGCACAATTGTTACCACTCTAACTGTATTTTTAGTTCTTCTTGCTCTTATCATTAGAGGTAGCCATGTAACTTTTGACTTCTGTTTAGCTTTATTAATAGGAATTGTCATAGGGACATATTCATCTATTTATGTGGCAAGTCCTATTTTAGTTGAATGGCACCTACTTGCAACTAAAAAAGTGAAATTAACTTCAAACAGTAGACAGTAGACAGTAGACAGTAGACAGTAGACAGTGGACAGTGAATAACTGTTCACTGATTACTTATATATTGGTGGTGACAAAATGACCTTTGAGAAATTAAAAAAATTAGTATTAAATTATAATTCAAAGGCAGATGTTAAGTTACTCGAGCGTGCTTACCATGTGGCTACAATAGCACACGAAGGACAGGTTAGACTTTCAGGTGAACCTTTCATTATACATCCTTTATGGGTGGCTTACATATTGGCAGAACTTAAATTAGATACAGACACTATTATCGCAGGGTTGTTACATGATTTATTTGAAGATACTCAATTCCCAGTTAATAGGATTAAAGAGGAATTTGGAGAGGAAGTTTTTTCGCTAATTGAAGGAGTATCAAAGATCAAAAGACTTACTCACCCTCATAAATCTATAGAGCGAGATGAGAACTTACGCAAAATGCTTTTGGCTATGGGGAAAGATGTACGGGTTATACTGATTAAATTAGCTGATAGACTTCATAATATGCGGACAATAAAATTTTTACCTGATGAAGATAAAAAACTTGCGGTTGCTCAAGAAACTCAAGAAATTTATGCCAAGTTAGCTAATAGATTAGGTATTGGCAAATTAAGATGGGAATTGGAAGATTTATCATTTGAATGTTTGAATCAAGAAGCGTATCAAGATATAGCTAAAAAATTAACTGAAAAAAGAGAGGATAGAGAAGCCTATCTTAGGAAGATTAAAAAAGAATTAACATCAAAATTTAAAGAAGTAAAAATTAAAGCATCTATTGAAGGGCGAGCAAAACACTTCTACAGCATTTATTGTAAGATGAAATCTCAAAATAAGCCTTTTGATGGAATATATGATATTTTAGGCATTCGTATTATAACCAATGATAAAAAAGATTGTTATGGAGTACTTGGAATAGTACACTCGCTCTGGAAACCAGTTCCTGGAAGGTTTAAAGATTATATCGCAGATCCTAAATCAAATGATTATCGCTCTATCCATACTACGGTTATAGGGACAGATGGAAAGCCTTTAGAGATACAAATTAGAACCAAAGAAATGCACATTGTTGCGGAAGAAGGAATTGCAGCTCACTGGCACTATAAAGAGGATGGTGGAAAAACAAAGTTTGATTCAAAATTAAATGAGAAATTAATGTGGGCAAGAAAATTTGTTGAAGGATACCAGGATTTAACTGATGCAAAGGATTTTATGGAGCATTTTAAATTAGACCTTTTTTCAGATGAAGTCTTTGTATTTACTCCGAAAGGGCAGGTAAAAAAACTCCCTCTTGGCTCTACTCCAATTGATTTTGCTTATGCAGTTCATTCTGACATTGGAGACCATTGCTTTGGAGCTAAAGTAGGGGGTAAAATTGTTCCTCTTAATTATAAACTTAAAAGTGGCGACATAGTGGAAATAATTACTTCTGCAAAGGTTAAACCTCATCGAGATTGGTTAAATACTGTCAGAACATCTAAAGCTAGAAGTCGAATAAGACAATTTATAAAAAGTGAGTTAGAGAAGAAGGAAAAACCTACACATGAAGAAACTAAAACAAAGCTACCTCCACTTACTCCTCCAAAAATTCATAAATCATCACTTGCCCAGGTAAAAATTACAGGTGTAAACGGATTAGAGGTCTCTTTCTCAAAATGCTGTAATCCAATTCCAGGAGATAAAATTATAGGTTACATTACCAGAGGACACGGAGTTTCAATTCATCGAGCTGTATGCCACAATATTCAGTCAAAATCTTTTGATTCTGCACATATGATAGATGTAGCATGGCAGGTTGAAGAAAGTGGTTCTTATGAAACAGGAATTTATGCCAGGGCACTTACAAGAAAAAATTTGCTTAATGATATGCTTACAGTTATGGCTGCTACTCACTCATCAATCAATGCTACCTGGACAGAAGCAGAAAGTAATGGGACGACTAAATATGGCTTTAATATACTTATTAATGATAAAACTCATTTACAAAATATCATCAAACAATTAAAACAAGTCCAAGGAGTTATAGAAGTGTATCGAGGGTGAGACAAGAGAACAGAAGATATACTCAACACCGTTACAAATTGTGATTTTAGAAACGGTTCACTTTAGCGTGAAAGCTGGCGGTTAAAAAATGGATATGAAATTAGAAATTAGAAATTGGGGAAAGAAGTGAAAACCTAATTTCTAATTTCTAATTTCTAATTTCCAAAAGAAATCACAGGGAAAACGATGAAAATAAACCGTCTCTAAATAGCTCAGTTAATGGCAGTGTCCAGTATAATTGTTAATTGTGAATGGTTAATTGATAATTCTCAATGAACTGTATGGGTAATGATAAGAATATCAGGGAGGGGGTTAAGAATAATAATATGATAGACGATTGGGGGATTAATGTTAAAGTAGAAGCTGAGTTAGTTAAAGCATGGATTGATACAAGAAAAGTTGATTTTTCTACTATTAATGGGGTAGTTCATATACGAGGAACAATTGAATTCCAATTAGATGTCTTTGTCAATCCAGATGATCCTGAGTATTACAGTAAGCGGGCAGAAGTAGAAGCCTCTAAATTAAAGAGGCTTGAGACTCATATAAAAAGGATAGGTGGCGTAAGAGGTGTACGATTGGAATTGACTAATTGGGTTAAAATGGGTGATAGATGGGTGCGGAAAAAAATACCAGGGAAAGAGATATATTGAGTATAACCATAACGCATACTATTCTATTTAATTGGATTACTATAAAATGAATGATGTAGATGTAAAATCATGGGTTAAATTAAATATGATTTCTGGGATAGGCCCGTTGAGATTTGTTACTCTTCTTAAACATTTCGGCAGCCCTCAAAAAGTCCTGTCTGCTGATACATCAAGTCTAAGCCAGGTAAAAGGAATAGGTAAGCAAATAGCACAGCGCATAATTGAAGAAAAGGATAAGGTAAAAGTTGATATTGAATTAGAGAAGATAGGAAAAGAGGGGGTGAAGATTTTAACTTTAGATAGTGAAGAATATCCGATAAATCTGAAATATATCTACGACCCACCGCCAGTACTTTATGTCAAAGGTAGAATTGAACCAAAAGATAGATTAGCCATTGCAATGGTAGGTTCCAGAGCTGCTACTACTTATGGGAAAACAATAGCTTCAAAACTTGCAGCAGAATTGGTATCGGCAGAATTTACTATTATTAGCGGATTAGCTCGCGGTATTGATGTTGCCTCGCATTTGGGAGCGATAAATGCTAAAGGAAGAACCATTGCCGTTTTAGGCTGTGGGATAGATATTATCTATCCACAAGAAAATAAAAAACTATTTTATGAGATTATAGAACATGGAGCAATAGTTACTGAATTTCCATTTGGCACACCACCTGAAAGATTTAACTTTCCTCAACGCAATCGTATAATTAGTGGTTTGGCATTAGGAACGGTTATTGTTGAGGCACCTATGCGAAGTGGTGCCTTAATTACTGCGAATTGTGCATTAGAGCAAAATCGTGAAGTATTTGCAGTCCCAGGACATGTTGAAAGCAGACTAAGTAAAGGAACACATCATTTAATCAAACAAGGGGCTAAGTTAACCGAGACCGCACAGGATATAATTGAGGAGCTTGAGTTATTTAGTGAGGCAATAAAAAAACCTATGATTAAATCAATGGCACAAGTTAAAAAAAATAATGAAATAGTCCTATCAAAGGATGAAGATAAAATATATCAATTAGTCTCTCCTTCAGAACCACAGCATATTGATACCATTTGTTATTCATCTCAAATGACTGCTTCTCAAGTCGCCGCTATTTTGATTCAACTTGAAATTAAAGGTATGGTTAAACAATTAATTGGTAAAAGATTTCTACGCTGTTAAGGTGCTCTAAGAGAGCGTTGCAAATGACTTTTAGTTATGGTGCGGGTTTGGAAGAATTTTGGGTGATAAAAGATGCCAAAGCGATAAAAAAGAGATAATTTGCTTAGTTGACATCAAAAAGAGGAGGTGTTATAT
>JBFMDD010000074.1:0-2242 GCA_040754115.1 bacterium | reverse complement strand
TGAGTTCTTCGATATTAGTATGCATTGTGAAGTTCCTTTTGTTTGTTTCTGGTAGTAATTATACTACCAGAATATAGGAAACTTCTACTTCTTTTGCAATTCTATTAATAAATTTGTCGTACACCCTTAACAAACTATGCCCTGATCCTACCCCCGTATTGTAGACAAGAAGAAAAGCAACTATATTAATAAAAAAAATATAGGAGCTAATATGTCAGAAAAAAGAAAAACCTACGACAAAGAATTTAAGTTATCAGCAGTAAAAATGATAACAGAAGAAGGAATGAGTGTAAGACGGGTTTCAAGGGACCTGGGAGTAAACGAAAACTCATTGCATAAATGGAAAAAGGATTATCTGTCGGATCGGGAAAATGCTTTTCCGGGTAAAGGGCGAATGAAGCCGGAAGATGAAGAAATAAGGAAACTAAAGAAGGAACTTTCAAGAGTAACAATGGAGAGAGACATTTTAAAAAAAGCCATAGCATTCTTCGCAAAGGAAAAGGAGTAAAGTATATGTTCATAAAAGAGAACAGAAAAAAATATCCTATAGGCTTGATGTGCAAAATACTCTCTGTCAGTCGTTCCGGTTATCATCACTGGCTAAAGAGAAAACTATCCGGCAGATACCAGGAAGACAAAAGAATCCTTGAAATAATCAGATTTCATTACAACAGAAGTAATGGAACTTATGGACTTCCAAGAATAACAGCAGCAATCAGAAAAGAAGGATTGAAAGTAAACAAAAAAAGAATAGCGAGGTTGATGAAGGCTAACAATATCAGAGCTAAGACAAAGAGACGCTTTAAGATAACAACAAAACAAAACTCCAAAGCCAAGGCAAGTGAAAATATAGTTAATCAGAATTTTAGAGCGACAATAAAGAATCAACTCTGGACAAGTGATATAACTTATCTATGGACGAAGGAAGGCTGGCTTTATCTCACGGTTGTAATGGATGTCTACTCAAGAAAAATAATAGGTTGGTCGATTGACGAGCGTTTGTCTGCAGAATTGGTCATAAGAGCTCTAATGATGGCTATAGTTCATAGAAATCCAGCCGAAGGAGTAATCTTTCATTCTGATAGAGGAAGTCAGTATTCAAGCAGTAATTTCAGAAGTTTATTAAAAAGCTATCGAATTGTTCAATCAATGAGTTCAACCGGAAATTGTTATGACAATGCTATTACAGAATCATTTTTTCATACGTTGAAGATAGAACTAATTTACTGGGAGAATTATCATACAAGAGAAGAAGCAAAAAGAAGTATTTTCCAATACATAGAAATCAATTATAACAGAAGAAGACTTCATTCAGCTTTAGGATATTTAACACCGGTTGAATTTGAAGAAAAAAATTGTGAGGAAGTAATTGAAAAAGTTGCTTAACTTCTTGTGTACTTTTTAGGGGTAAGATCATCCGCAAGATTTCATGATTTATCATTCATAAATAGAGACACCGGTTATGTAGCAGGGATGCTTTGGAACATACCGATTGCGTTAAATGTTGTTATACACACTTCCAACGGTGGTGATACCTGGGACACAACTAATTTCCCTTCAAATTTCTCAGTAAGGTTTGTGGCTTTTTATAACGAAAATATTGGTGTATGTGGCTTTCCAAACATCTACATAACTAAAAATGGCGGGGATGAATGGGAACGTGTCATAAATGTTGCGTATGAAACATCATTAAATTATGGAAAAATGCTAAGTGAAAATTTAATATATGTCAGCGGCAATTATGGTAAAATAATTAAATCCACAGATGGCGGCTATACATGGGAATATATTCAACCGGCGTTTATTAAAGAATATCCTACAATTTTATCTGTACTTGATAGTAACAATGTCTATGCTTTAGCAGAAGAGCAATTAATATTTACAAGTGATGGTGGTAATAACTGGATTGAAATTGATATACCGCGTCCACCTGGAGTCACATATAATTATCTTGATTTCATAAACGTTAACTACGGGTGGATTGTTGGTTCATCAAGACATATATACAGGACAACAGATGGAGGACAAAGCTGGTTAAATCAATCACCGCCACAAGCCGGAGATGCATTCACCTGCATTGATGCTCTGGATAGTATGACGGCAATTGCCGGCACAAGCAGAGCAGCAATATTAAGAACAGATAATGGAGGTTCCCGCTGGATAGAGCAATTATCCGGTAAGTATAACGCCATAATTGACCGGGTTCAAATTATTGATAAAGAAGTTGCCTACGCTGTTGGAT
>JBFMDD010000073.1:0-4429 GCA_040754115.1 bacterium | reverse complement strand
ATGATAAAATGATGGAATAATGGAATGGTGGAATGATGGGGTAATGGTATCCATCAATATTCCATTATTAATATCTCCCTTATCCCCATAATCTCCATATCTTTTCTTACACTACCTGAACGGTTACAAAATAATTTATACTCAACACCGTTACAAATTGCGATTTTAGAAACGGCTCACTTTAGCGTGAAAGCTTGCGGTTAAAAAATGGATATGAAATTAGAAATTGGAAATTGGAAATTAGGGAGAGAAATAAAAAACCAATTTCTAATTTCCAACAAAAATCATAGGGAAAACGATAAAATGAACCGTCCCCTACTTTTCCATTTTCCCTTACTTACACCTGAACGGTTACTGTTTTTTTATGAATTCTTACCATTATCAGAACAATTAGGGAGAGATAAAGATTGAGGATAATAAAGGATGATATCTCTATTTATGAGTTAAAAAAGATAGCAGAGGCAAGTTTTGGTAATTTAGTTAAGGCAGTAGTTGATATAGAGAATGAGGTTATGGTTATTGGTGGAGAGTTACATTCAGATGAAGAAGCTCTACTGATTGAGCAAGGAGTAGAGCAAAAGAATCTTTGGGGAATAAATCTATATCCTGAGATAGAAGGAGGAGATTGGATTGAGTTCGATTCTATAATAAATATAAGACCATCTCAGGGCAATCTAACTCGTGGGATAGATAATCCACAAGTTAGAAGAAGAATAATAGAGATTGTTAATAAGGTGGTTAAAAAATGAGTTATCAACATAAAGAACTGGCAGGAGGAAGATGGTTTGAGTTAGACCTGGCAGAACAACTTGCCAATATAGGTAGTGAAGTAGAGCGAGCAATACTGTGGAGGGATAGGAATGAAGACTATAGCAGGAAGGCATTTTACCGTGTATTAGAGCTTTTAGAATTGACCTTAAGTGATAAGAAGAATAGAAAATATTCCTTACTAAAGGAGCTGTGCCGATTGAAAGAAGTGTTAATCGACTTCTTCTGTGGAGATAACAATTTCTCTTCTTCTGATGAACTCATGAGAAAATATTTCTATGCCTTTGCTTATATGGCAAGGCGATAGGATGGATGATGCAAAGTTGCCCCAGGGGGGAAAAATGGAAAAGGTGAGTATTATTATTCCAGCATATAATGAAGAGAAAACTATTGGCAATTTAATTGATGAACTCAAAACGCAGATGAAGGAATATGAGTATGAAATAATTGTGGTGGATGATGGCTCTAAAGATAATACTGCTAAAGTTGTTAAAGAAAAGGATGTAGTTCTAATTCAACTTGCTAAAAATAAAGGCTATGGCTGGGCTATTAAAACCGCTATTAAAAAGGTTAAATATGATATTATCGCTATTATAGATGCTGATGGTACTTACCCTACTTCAGAAATGCCTAATCTGATTAAGTATATCAGTGAATACGATATGGTAGTAGGCACAAGGAATAAACGAAAATTACCATTAAACAGAAGGCCGGCTAAGTTTTTCCTCAACATGCTGGCTAATTATCTAACTGAAGTGGAAATACCAGACTTAAATTCTGGCATGCGGGTTTTTAAAAAAGATGTTGCGTTAAAATTCTTTAGCATTCTGCCTGACAGATTCTCTTTTACTATTACTATTACCTTGGCTATGCTAACTAACGATTATTTAGTAAAATTTGTTCCCATAGATTACTTCCAACGCAAAGGCAAATCTAAAATAAGACCAATTCGCGATACCTATAATTTTATACTACTCATCATTCGCACGGTGATGTATTTTAACCCATTGAAGATATTTATTCCATTGAGTATTATACTATTTTTAATTGCAATGATAGTTTTCTGCTATAGCAATTTTGTACTCCATAAGGTAATGGATATTAGTGTTATTGTTATCCTGATGTCCGCAGTTCAAATAGCAGCTATTGGGCTATTAGCAGATTTGGTTGACAAGCGGAGTTAAAGGTAAAAAATATTACAAATCCAAGTTAGTGTGAAGAGTGTGCCTGTGTCGCTCTAATTACTAATACATCATCTGCATCCACTGTTAGTTCAAGCTCTTTTGGAGATTTAATTGAAAAAGAAGAATTTTTGTATGAAAAGAGCTTTATTGCTTCTGTGATTGATAAGTCTTTGAACTTGATTTTCCCTTGTTGTTTTCCCAGTCGATTAATGATAAAAAGTAACTGCTCTTTCCCAATTTTTCTTCTTACGACCTCTATTTCCAGATTGGTTAAAATCTTTTGCTCTACACCTAATGTTTTCATAAGAGTGGTAATGAAGTTGCATAAATTTTCTCTTGTGGATTTAGGTAGTTGGTAATAAGTAGGTGTAAGAAAGCATCCTGCAGGTATAGTGCCAATAACTATGCTTTTACCATGTCCTACTCTGGAGATGTAAGATACAGCTTTTTCTTTATATTTTAAGATTGGCTCTGTTACCCCTTGATAGAAATTTAGATAATAATCTACCCGAATATTCCCTGCCTCTGATTCTACTTCTATCCCTTTGTATTTAGCATGTTGTGCAACTAACAATGGCTCAAAGGTATCACAAATGTGCATTTGCGTTCGATGTGCTTTTTTTAAACCCGGTCTTATAAAAAGGTTATACTTTATAAGAAAGTGCCAGATAAGGTGCTTAAGCAATCTTAACCTATCAATGTACATCTCTTTTGAAGGCATTTGTGGATAAAGGTCATTAACTTTCAGTGAATTACCGTAACTATCCTGGCTGATAGGTTTTGGCAGGGTGATAAGATTTCCACCATCTTTAACATAGCTCCTTAATTTCTCTAACAAATTTGGTGAGATAAATCCTTTAGTAGGAAATATGACTACTTTAAATTTCTTTAAATCTTCTAGTGTGACCCTTTCCAATGATAGTATTTCTGGATTAAAATTAGCCTGTAGAAGCAAGGCATAGATACTGAAATGCCCTAAAAAAGCCATATATTTAATTGGTTCTGGAAAGATTTGAAAAGGGAGATAGTCTTCTGGGGTAAATCTAAAATTATCAAAATAGGTTAAAATAGCAATTGGGTCATGAATATCTGCAGAGGAGATTAGAGCTTGCTCATTATCTACAATAAATTTATTAACCTTAGTAACTAAATCATATCTTGATGTAAGATTTCCCTGATAGTCGAGAATAGAGTTAAAATTATAAATCTTGCCATCTGCTTCTACCCCATCATGCACCGGGAATAGACAAAATCCCTTTACTCCATGTGCAATTGAGCCCATCATTACCTGCAATGTAGCCTCATTTGATACCTTAGCCCTTCTGTCAAACCAACCACTGCCTAATTCACTACAAAACAATGGTTTCAAAGTAGATGTATACGCCTTAAATAATGCTGGATATTGAGAATTAGAAAAGGGAAAGTCAGAAGTATGAGGTTTACCCGTTGCCTTGATGTACAGATCATAGCCATAAATGTCGCCAATAGGCTCTTTAAATTCTGGATTAGAAGGAGATAAATAAGTAGCAGAGTCATTGATTAGCAAAGGTAATTTAACACCTAATTCTCTAATCATATCTTTAAGTTTCATTAGATACTTAGCCACCCACATCTCTAAAAAAATCTGCCATACAACAGCCTCTTGTTTATGAAATATCTTTTTTGGTGGCAAATTTTTTAATATAGAGGTAGCGCCAATTCTTTCTAAACAAGTGATAGTATCCTGATTAAAGTCTAACTCCCCAAGTTGATTATAGTACATAAGTCCGGTTTCATTATCTAACTGGATTGAGACGATTGGATTATTAAGATAAGGATGAAGTGCACGGATAACTGCATCAAACCATTTTTTGATTAATAGGAGATAAGTAGGATGGTGTAGGGTGTAATTATAATAAAAATCTTCCTTGTGCAGTTTGCCATTGGGTTTACGCATGACTGTTTCTTCATATCTCTCCCCAATCCACATGGGATTTCCTAATCCTTGATATTCAGCATAGATTAGAGGTCCTGGCTTGATGATTAGAAACAAATCTTTCTTCTTGCATTCCTCAACAAATCCAATTAGATTTCTCTCTGGATGGGTTTTTCCTGTAAAATCAAAGCTACCTTCTTGAGGTTCATGCCAGACCCATGGGATATAGGTTGAGATGCCATTAAACCCAATAGATTTTAATCTTGCAAGTCCTTGCTCCCAGAGTTCTTTCTTTATCCTAAAATACTGGAATTCACCTATTATCAAGAACCTTTTTTCATCATTTAATCTAAAAACCCCATCTTTTATATTTATACTTTGCATTTTACACTATCTGGAGTTTCGTGAATTTTTTATGATTCCTTTTACCTTTAATCTTTGCGGTCGATTTCTTTGCGTTCTTTGCGGTTAAAAAAGGATAAATCGCAAAGGACACAAAGTAGTAACGCAAAGAACACAAAGGGAAGAAAATAGGTAAAGCATTTTTTATCAACTCAACTTC
>JBFMDD010000072.1:0-10425 GCA_040754115.1 bacterium | reverse complement strand
TACCACTACTTTTACCTGAAACCTCATGACAACAGAAGTGTTTATTTGTATACATTGTTCCCCTCCCAATTTAAAATTTACTTCTGTTGTCTTAATCGGCTTAATCAGGAATAATCTTTAATCTTTTCTGAACTTACAACTATATAACACCTCCTCTTTTTGATGTCAACTAAGCAAATTATCTCTTTTTTATCGCTTTGGCATCTTTTATCACCCAAAATTCTTCCAAACCCGCACCATAACTAAAAGTCATTTGCAACGCTCTCGGTATACTTAACCCTTTTATCCTAACTCAGCACAAAGGTATTGTTTGATTGTTGATATACCCTGCCTTCAATAGAGTGTGCATTGACATTGACAAGATTTAATGTCTGGACTATATCTCGGAAAATACCTTGGTCATCATAATAAGAATGTTCTAACATTCCATGAACCCGTAAGGTTGTATCAACAAGTATTACTCGATTTGGTATTTGTAGTGGATGGTCAGGGCCATAAGCACCCAGTCGATCGCGATTATGTTTCATTTTAGAGATTTTTAACGCCATATCTTGCGGATTAAAATATACCGTTATCCTTTCACAAATCTTTGGCAAATCCTGGAGTTTTCCTGGATATTCGAAGCAGTCTGAATCTACATCCGCAGCGACCATAATAATTTGGCTAAATAGATGGATTACTCCTTGATTTAGAAGATCTATAGTTTTTAAGTGTTGTAAGGCACATTGGAGGACATAATTGCCCATACTATGACACAGTAAATGTATTTTCCCACCACATTGTTCTGAGGGGACTAATGTATGGACAAAGTCTACAAAGAAATCCCTCATTTTAAGGAATCCACGAGCAAAGGCTAACCCACTATTAGCCGCATCTCCTCTGTCACTATAGTATTTATGAATCTCTCCATCTGAAGGCCAGGAAAAGAGTATCACCCTACCTACATTATTAGTTCTATCAGAAACAAGTTTCTCCTGGAATTTGAATGTTGACTCTACTGCAGCATCAAAACTTACATTGAACCCGTGAATAAATACGAGGGTATCTTTATTCACCTGCTCTGCTGATTTCATCTCCTTAAAGAGTTGGTGGAAAAGACGGATTGTGCCTGCCTTTCTTTGCTGGTCAGTATCATAATTGACTGACTCTGTAGTAGGAATATCTTCATATAACTCTATCTTCTTCCCTTTTTTTGTTCTGATTACTTTACCCAAGCGAAGATTAACCGGGCTTACAGAATTAAATTGCTTTCCAAAACTTATTACCTTCCCATTTTCCTCTACCAGATTTCTATTGGTTATAAAATACAATTCGTTACCCATCTCCTTTTATACCTCCTCAAAATTGTAATTCAACTGTAATTCAGGGGACATAATACTTAATTTTTAAGCAAAGGAATAATTTAGTATTGTGTCCCCGAATTTTGGGATTTCGGGGAATTTTGGAATTTCGAATTTCGGAATTTGGGAATTTGATCAGTGAATTGTATTAACTGGCTCCCCACTCTTGACGGTAGACGAACTTCATATTCCGCCGAGACAATCACTCTCCTGATAAAAATGTTCAAATACCGCAGAAAAGGGACAATTATTGTCTTCGGCGAACCGTTGCCAGACAAACATCAAAAATAATTTCAGATAACAAATAATACCCCTTTTTTAAATTGAAATCTGTAAAACAAGAAAATAACCATTAAAATGATGCTTAATCTTAAAAATATTGAATTGCTTTAGTCCACTTTTGCCCCATACTATTTCTGCTTTCTTTAAATGATTATTTTCCTCTTCATCATTGTGGCAAGATAAAACAAAATTCAAGGTATTATCCTTTATCTCTGGATATTTTTTTGAATTTAGAATATTTCCTTCAGATTTTACCTCGGTCATAATTCTGAATCTTAATTTCACAGAAGATTTTTCTACATTGCGCACTTTACTGAAACTCTGTTGTTGCGATAAAATAGAAATCAAAGTTTGTTTTAGTTCATCAGAAATTTCTTTTCCGGTTTCTTTTAGGCATTCTTCTAATACTTGATAAAAAGATTGGCTAATAAGATTTTCCACACTTATAGTTTCAAAAAAACTTCCATAGACCAGACAGACCTTTACATATTTATCCTTTTTTCCTCTTATAAGATAGAATACGTCTCGCACAGGCAAAGAAAATATGTCATTACCTGCTTTTTCCATTTGATACTTGATAATACTGTTTTCTCCGGTAATGATTTCTTCTACCTTTTTACTTCTTGATGGGATGGTTGAATTAAAGGAAGAAACTGTGTAAGAATCACTATCTTTTAATTCAATTAATTCCCCACCCGTAAATATTTCCCTGTCTTTATTAATGCGAATAGCCAGATCTGGAAATACACCAACATTTCTACACGACAATAATTTCCCATTAAAAGGGAACTGATCTAATCTTTTAACTTTCTTAAAAAAAGTTGTTTTTGTTGAACTATAGAATCAAAAAAAATGATATATAGAATAAATCATAAATTAAACAGGCTGAGTTCGCCTTTTTTCCTCCAATTGAACAAAGTAGAATCAACATGCCATATCTCTTTTAAGTTATCCGTATAAATATACTCTTTATAGAACTTCTTTATATTATCGGATTCATTCATTTCCTCTAATCTGTTTGTAATTTGTTTTACATTTTGTGGGTCAATTTCAATCCCGATAGATTTTCTTTCTAATTGTTCAGCTACAACGAATGTTGTTCCTGTCCCAGCAAAAGGATCAAATACAGTATCACCTATTTTTGTAGATGAGAAAATTATCCTTAATAATAACGCTATTGGGGATTGCTGTTTATGAAAACGTTCACCATTTCCCTTTCTGATAACCTCATCTCCTGCAAAATAACCTGAAGTTAGCTCTCTTATGTCATCCCAAACGTCCGTTACATACAAACCATTTTCTCTTTCATATTTATAATTAGGGGGCAGTGGAGGAGAAACCCGTAAACGATTAAATATCCTTGGTTTATCTCCCTTGGTAGCAAAACCAATTACCTGATAATGCTTGCCAAACTTATTAGAGCAGGGAACAGCTGAAGTTTTTTTCTTCCAGATAATGAGGTTTTGTAAAGTCCAACCAGTTTCACGAAAGCATTGTAAGACAAATTCCGTATTTTTCTCACGTTGCATAAAGTAAATAGCACCACCATTGGAAGTAATATCAAAAACATTCTTGCAAACATCTTTCATTATCCGCCAGTATTTTCCCTGAGGTAAGTTATCGTTCCATAAAGAATATGCTTTGTCTTGGTTAAAAGGAGGGTCTAAAAAAGTCAAATCTACCTTTTGTGATATTTTTTTCTCTGAAAGGAGTTTTAAACAATCTCCATGTATAATTCTATAGTTGGTATTGTTATCTGGCTGATAAACAAGTGCCGGGGCTATGTCCTCTTTTATAAAAAGAGGCTTATTCATTTTCTGTTTATACTTTACTTTTTTTGTCATTTTTCACCTTTTATTTCCGTATATACCATAAAACCCAGGTTCGTCTAGGCGTCAAGTCTGGCTCCCCGGGTAGGACTCGAACCTACAACCCTCCGGTTAACAGCCGGATGCTCCACCATTGAGCTACCGAGGAACCTATGTTATTATTATAACTGCTACCTCTTTACTTGTCAAGAAAAAATCTCGCTTCGCTCAATAACTTTAATAGAGTAGAGGATTTATCCTCTAAAAAAAAGGTAACCGTTCAGGGTTCAAGGTTCAGGGTTCAGGGTTGGGGGTGTGCTCCTGAGTTGATTTGCTTAGCTGTTTATCAGGATTTGATATTTTTAAAGCATTTATACTCAACACCGTTATAAATTGCGATTTTAGAAACGGTTCACTTTAGCGTGAAAGCTGCGGTTAAAAAATGGATATGAAATTAGAAATTGGGGAAAGAAGTAAAGACCTAATTTCTAATTTCCAATTTCTAATTTCCAAAAGAAATCACCGTGAAAACGATGAAAATAAACCGTCCCTAAATAGCTCAGTTAATGGCAGTGTCCAGTATAATCTTTATCGCTTAATAACCTTGAACCTGATAAACTGCAAAATTCTTAGCTACCTGAACGGTTACGGGAATTTCTGCTCTGAAACTTACCCACCTCTGTGGTCAGACAGATAAGTCTGACCACATTTTATTCTTAAATCGGAACTCCCTCCAGTTTAGCAAATATCATTCTACCAGCAGTAGTCTGCAATACCGAAGATACTGTTACTTTAACCTTCTGTCCTATAAAATCCTGGCCATTATCTACTACTACCATTGTCCCATCATCTAAGTAACCAACACCTTGAGTAAATTCTTTACCTTCTTTGATAATATGAACATTCATCTCCTCCCCGGGTAGCACAACGGGTTTCAAAGCCTCTGCTAATTCATTTATATTTAACACTGGAACTCCTTCTAATTCAGCTATTTTATTTAGATTAAAGTCATTGGTAAAAATCTTCCCTCCACTAACCTTACCTAACCGAACTAATTTACCATCTACTTCTCTAATGTCCTGAAAATCAGTCTCATCAATCCTAACAGGAACATTAATCTTCTTTTGTATCTTATTAAGCACATCCAATCCTCTGCGTCCCCGATTTCTTTTCAGACCATCAGAAGAATCAGCAATCTTTTGTAACTCCTTTAATACAAACCGCGGTATGACTAAAGTCCCCTCTATAAAACCCGTTTCACATATATCTGCAATTCGCCCATCAATAATTACACTAGTATCTAATATCTTATCATTATTAGAAGTAGTTATTTCTTTTTCCTTTGCTTCTCGCTGAACCTTTGCAAAAGTAAATGTTTGTAATATATCTTCTTTTTTCCTTAATGCAATAACCATTCCTAAGTATCCAAAAACTATGCAGGAACAGAGATGCAAATAAAAAGAGAAGAATTTTTGCATCTCAGGTATAGATAAGAAAGATAAAACTAATAAATTAGCTATTATCAATCCCAGCATTAATCCTATCGCTGCAATAACAATATTCGCTCCTTGAATACGAAGTAAGCATATCTCTAACAAGATAATTGTAAGCCCAAAACCCAAGCCAGCTAAAGAGCCAATTAAGTATTGATTATACAAAGAACCAATAAAATATCCTGCTAATGCAGAAAAAAGAATAAAGAAACTCCTTATGTTCAATACACGCTTCATTATTTTTTTTCACCTCCTTTTTGTTTGGTAATTGGTTAAATGGTAATTGTGGTTACCAATCACCAGTTACCAATTACCAGTTACCAGTTACCAGTTACCAGTTACCAGTTACCAATTACCAATTACCAATTTTAAATATAAAAAAAGGCATAGAAGAATCTTTTTCCTCTACACCTCTAAAAGTCTATTGATAAATATAAATATAAATTGTAATCAAAACATATTATGATGTAAATACTTAAATATAAAATATCATAATACTTCCTCAATCATAGCTATTGATTCTTGAATATCAATATTTTTAGCAAATGCTATCTCACTAATAATTATTGATAAGGCATTATCCAAAAGTTTTTTTTCTAAAGATGATAGACCTCGTTTTTTATGGCGTAAAGAAAGATTTTTAGCCACTTCGGCTACTTTATATATACAACCACTTTTCATCTTTTCTAAGTTATTTAAATATCGCGTCCTCCAATCAGAAGAATAATCTTCATTTGCTGGAGCTTCTTTTGTTAAAATATCTATTACCCTTGATACATCACCTCCTTGAATAACCTCTCTTAATTTTACCTTTTCTGTGGCTGAAGTAGGTACCATTACCTTCATTCTATCCATCAATAATTTTAACACATAATAACTTTGCTGTTGCCCAAGCACCTCATGATTTTCAATCGCTTCTATCGTTCCTGCTCCATGTAAAGGATATACAACTTTATCACCTATATTAAACACTACTTTCTCCTTTTTATAATATAGATTACCAATTCACTTTTAGAGTTATTATATCATATTTAATCTTAAAAGTCAAAGGAAATTTTATTTTTTTAAATATTTTTTATTCTATAGGATTTTGAGGTTGTCTAAAGCCTCTTTTAGATTTTTGACGCCTATTAATTCAATCGAATAGGATTTTAAAGCATCTAAATTATATTGTGGTAAGATAAACCGTTTAAATCCAAGTTTAGATACTTCCTCTATTCTCTTTTCAATATAGCTTATACCCCTAACCTCTCCTGCCAACCCTACCTCTCCAACAATAGCCGTTTTGGAATCTATTGGTTTATCCTTAAGACTTGATACAACCGCAGAGGCAATACCTAAATCTGCCCCTGGTTCTACTATTTTTATTCCACCAGTAACATTGACAAATACATCATAAATTCCAAGATGCAATCCCAGGCGTTTTTCTAATACCGCTAATAGTAATGAAGTGCGATTATAATCTACGCCTAAAGTTTCTCTCTTTGCCAAGCCGAAATTAGTTGGACTAACTAATGCTTGCAATTCGACTAAAATAGGTCTTGTCCCTTCTACACTTGCAGTAACCACAGATCCTGAAACATCTAATGGTCTTTGAGATAAAAATGCAGAAGAAGGACTATTTACTTCTATCAATCCTTTTTCTCGCATTTCAAATACACCAATTTCATTTGTTGACCCAAAGCGATTTTTTACTGCCCTTAGAATTCGATATGCACCGTGCTGCCCACCTTCAAAATAAAGTACTGTATCAACTACATGCTCCAGAACCCTTGGCCCCGCAATAGCTCCTTCTTTGGTCACATGACCAATGATAAAAATAGCTATTTGTTTTTGCTTGGCTAAATACATTAATGTGGTAGTACATTCACGCACCTGACCAATACTGCCAGGAGAGGAACCTAAATTTGGTTTATAAACTGTCTGAATAGAATCAATAATCACCACTTTGGGTTTTAACTCTTCTATTTTCTTAATAATATAATCCAGATTACATTCTGTAAGGATATGTAGATTTTTAGCATCTGCATCTATTCTCATAGCCCTTAATTTAATTTGCTGTAATGACTCTTCGCCTGAAACATATAATAATAAACCATATTCAGTACTTAGTATATCCGCAGATTGAAGCAGTAATGTTGACTTCCCTATGCCTGGATCTCCACCAATCAGGATTAAAGACCCAGGTACTATTCCCCCGCCTAAAACTCTATCAAACTCTTCAATCTGGGTCAATAATCTTTCTTCTTCGAATATTTCAATTTCAGAAATAGATTTTGGTTCTGGAGGGGTTATTGTAAAGGAAGGATATTTAGATGCAGGAATTTCAACTTCCTCCACTAATGTATTCCATTTCCCGCATCCAGGACACTTACCTAACCACTTCAACGATTCATAGCCACATTCCTGACAATAAAATTTAGTAGAAGATTGATTAACCATGTTTCCCTATTCCCTTGTTACTTAGTTACCTACTCTACCGAAATGATGTAATGATAATACGGTTGCCCACCATAGTGATATTCAATATCAATATCATCAAAGCTCTCTTCTAATTTTTTAACTAAATTTTCTAACTCCTCTTTTTTTACCTCATCATTATAGTAAAGAGTGATTAAAGAATCATCATCTTTATTGACAATTTTTTTGATAAGATTAAATGCAGTAGAATTCATGTTATTACCAAACACCTTTATTTCATCTTGTGATAATCCGATAAAGTCATCTTTGTTTATTTTATGTGAATTCCAATCCGTATCTCGTACCGCTTGAGTAATCTCTCCAACCTTTATATTATCTATTGCTTTAGTCATTATTGTCAGGTTTTTGTCTAGTGATTGAGATTTATCATAGCTGACAATGGCAGAGATAGCCTGCGGTATATTCGTCGTAGGAACGACCTTAACATTTTTTGAGGCTATTTCTGATGCCTGATTTGCCGCAGGAATAATATTTTTATTATTAGGGAAAAGGATAATATATTCTTTAGACACACTAACAATAACTTTTAGTATTTCTTCAACAGATGGATTCATAGTTTGCCCAGCTTGAATGATTCCATCTACTCCTAAGTTTCTAAATATTTCTTTAAAGCCCTCTCCAATACTACAGACAATAAGCCCAATTTCTTTTTGTTGTAAGGGCGTTTCCTCTTTAAATTTATGATGTTGCTCATCCATATTATCAATCTTAATTTGTGTCAACTCACCAAACTGCATACATTTCTCAAGTACCTTACCTGGCTGGTGAGTATGTAGATGTACCTTTACGGAATCTGGAGAGGCAACTATTAACAAATCTTTACCATCTTTAGTCAGAGTCTCTCTTATTTTTGTAACAGGTAGCTGTTGCCCTAATATTACTAATTCTGTACAATATCCATATTCTTCTACAAAAATATCTTTTTTAACTGAGGGTATTGGAGTAGATACAATTTCTTCCTCTAAATCATGGCCAGCAATTAATCTAAGTATCCCTTCAATCATATGAACAAAGCCTTTACCACCCGCATCTACTACCACTGCATCTTTTAAAACAGGTAGAAGTTCTGGTCCTTTTTCCAATGTAATTTTTGCCTGCTCAAGGATACCATCTAATACCTTAATTATGCTATCTTCGTGCATAGCCAAGGAAAGGGCTTTATCTGCTGATTCTTTTAATACTGTAAGGATAGTTCCTTCAACTGGGTTGGGCATTGCAGTATAGGCTTTTGAGGCGGCATCTCGCAGGATAATTGCTAATTCAAGAGCTGAAAGTCTTCTTTTGTCTTCTATTCCTTCCATCAGTCCTCTAAAGAACTGTGCCAAGATGACCCCAGAGCTACCTCGTGCAGACATCAACGCAGTATCTGCTATTGTCTTAGCTACTGATGGTAAGGAGTTATCAGCTAATTTTTTTAGCTGGCTGCTTACCCCTTCAAGGGTAAGTACCATATTTGTCCCGGTATCGCCATCCGGAACTGGAAAAACATTAAGTGCATCTACTATCTCCTGATGTTTTTTTAGCCATGTATTACATGCAAAAAATGCCCTTTTCAATCTTTTTCCATCACAATATTTTATCCCCATACTATGTTTATTATATCATAAAGTTGATAAAAGTCAATAGTATTTCCACCTTAAAATCTTGTAGTGAGTGAAAATCGGTGAGTATCGTCTAATTTGCCATAAGGAACGAAGGCATAGTCAATTTGTAAGGCTTCTAATTTAAACCCTGCACCAAATGTCCAGCCTGAGTCCAAGTCGTTTTTAGAATTGTAGCCTACTCGGAGTGCTAAAATTGAGGTAGGAAGATATTCAGCACCTAAATTTACTCTTGTATCATTATCTTTTGGCTTAGTAATATCACCAGCTAATATCAGCTTGTCTTTTTTATAAGAGACACCAAGTTTATAAGTAAGTGGTAGATTTTCACGCTCCTGGACAAATTTTAATTTTGTGCCTAAATTTTGTAATACCACCGCTGTCTTAAATCCTTTTTTCAACGGGTCTGAATATAACACACCAATGTCTATTGCGGTACCATTAGCATCTTCTTTTTCTATCTTCTGATGAATAAATTTACCTGCAATGCCTACATAGACATCTTCATTTGCAGGTATAGAATACGCAATACTTACTGCATAATCATAGGCTGCAAAATTACCTATTGGGTTATCGTCTTTATCTTTGCCTTCTAAATCACCCATTCTTAAATAGGTAATACTAATCGCATTCACACCTCTTTGAAATGGCTGGCAATAGGCTAAAAATTCATATTTTAAGTCATACAGCCATTCGTTATGCATAAATGTAGCCTCTTTTCCCTTAATTTGACCCAATCCTGCCGGATTCCAATAGATAGCATTAACATCATCTGCTACTGCACAAAATGCCTCACCCATACCACATGCTCGAGCTCCTGCACCTATCTTCAAAAACTGCCCTACGCAAGTCCCTGCATCCTGATTTTCTTCTGCATAGACAGACACATAGAACCTTAGCACTACTATAATTAACAATACCATATATTTTTTCATTTTACATTTATTCCCTCCGAAAGCGGTAGCAAGCTACCGCCCTCCATATCTATATAACAAATTTCGAGACGGTTCATTTTATCGTTTTTCCTATGATTTCTTTCGGATATTTATTTGTAAGCGTCCACAGAAAATTGAAATTGGAAATTAGAAATTGGGCTTTTACTTCTCTCCCTAATTTCTAATTTCGAATTTCCAATTTCAACTCTCTTTTCTATCCGCAAGCTTTCAAACAAAAGTGAACCGTGCCCAAATTTCTGGACTATGAACTTAGATATTCCTTCATCTTCTCTCTTACAAAGCTTAGAAAATCCCGCATTCCTTCTTCAGGATTATTGTTAATATAGCTTTCTCTTACTCTGAACTTTCGCCATTTTATGCTGCCATTGAGGCTACTTGAATTATGAATTTAAGAGGATTTGGAACCTCGTTATCCTTGCCAAGGTCTTGAGTTTGGTCAAAAGGGATAAAATTATGGTCAAAAA
>JBFMDD010000071.1:0-2151 GCA_040754115.1 bacterium | reverse complement strand
GGTTTTCGGATAAAAAGGTTCAAGGATCGAGGTTCAAGGATTAAGGTGAATGGAAAAGAGAAGGATGCTAATGGGGTTGGAAACAGCACTTGTGAAATCAATGGGAAGAGGTGAAGAGTAGGGAAAGTCCCTGTTCCTTGCACCTTGATCCTTGTTCCTTCGGTGGGGGTGAAAAGGAAATTGTCTGTTAGGAAAGGATATCTGAATAAACAGTAAAAATAAGGTTCGAGGTTCAAGGATCGAGGAGCAGGGTAGAGTAATCTTGTTCCTTGCACCTTGTTCCTTCTGTTTGGAAGGGCTAATAAAAGCAACACTTAATTTTATCCGAGAGCGTTCAATTACTTTAAAAGGAGGTATTTCTATATGTCAGGATTGGATGAGCTGAAGGTATTTTCTGGGAATGCTAATTTAGAATTAGCAAAGGAGATATGTGATTATTTACATATTCCAATTGGAGAGATAGAAGTAAGCTCATTTGCAGATGGTGAGACATTTGTGCAGATCAAAGAAAATGTAAGGGGTAAAGATGTTTTTGTTATCCAGCCTACATGTCCACCAGCAAACCATAATGTAATGGAACTTCTAACGATGATTGATGCATTTAGAAGGTCATCTGCAAAACGGATTACCGCCGTTATTCCATACTATGGATATGCTCGCCAGGATAGAAAGATACAATCGAGAGTACCCATTACTTCTAAATTGGTAGCAAATCTTATTGTAGAAGCAGGTGCAAATAGAATTTTAACCATGGACCTTCACGCAGGACAAATACAAGGCTTTTTTGACATACCTGTTGACCACCTACTGGCTACGCCAGTAATAGTAGAGTATTTTAAGGAAAAGGATATAAAAGATTTGGTATTAGTATCTCCTGATCCAGGTGGTGTAGAGCGAACACGAGAACTCGCCCGTAAACTTGAGGTAGCTATTGCTATTATTGATAAGCGACGGGCACAAGAGGAAAAGAATTTTGTTGAGGTGATGAATGTAGTAGGAGAGGTTGAAGGGAAAAACTTACTTATCTTAGACGATATAATTGATACCGCAGGAACATTGCTTAAGGCAACTGATGCCTTGAAAGAAAAAGGGGCATTAGATATATATGCCTGTGGCACTCATGCTGTTTTGTCTGGCTCAGCAATTGAAAGAATTAATAATTCACCAATTAAAGAGGTAGTAGTAACCAATACTATTCCACTAAGAGAAAAGGCGGCAAAAACTGATAAAATTAAAGTTCTGTCTGTTGCTAAACTATTAGGTGAGGCAATAAAAAGAACTCATACAGAATCATCAGTTAGTTCTCTATTTGTTTAACAGGAGGTATTTTAAAAGATGGAACAGATACCATTAGAATCTAATATAAGAAGTGGTGTTGGCAAAGAATATTGTCATAGATTAAGAAATAAAGGATTTATTCCAGGAGTCCTTTATGGTGGAGGAAAGGAAACTATTCCTATTGAGGTAAAAACAACAGACCTGATTCATGTCATCCATGAAGGAGGTGAGAATGTAGTTATTAATTTAACATTACCTGA
This sequence comes from bacterium, assembly GCA_040754115.1. Classification (GTDB taxonomy): domain Bacteria; phylum UBA9089; class CG2-30-40-21; order CG2-30-40-21; family SBAY01; genus JBFMDD01. The sequence goes on along the minus strand of JBFMDD010000071.1, from coordinate 613 downwards.
TTCAACTCAAGAAACTGTAATTTTGAAAGAAAAGCAGGCTCATCCCTATAAAGACTTTTTGTTGCATGCTGATTTTTGTAGAATATCATTAAAGGAAAAAATAACAGTTACTGTCCCGATAGAATTAGTTGGTACAGCAAAGGGAGTTAAAGAAGGTGGTACATTAGAACAAATGATGTGGCATGTAGAGATTAGTGTCCTCCCAACGCAAATACCAGAAAGTATTAAGGTAGATTTGACTAAGTTAGAAATAGACTCTACTGTACATGTAAAAGATTTAGTTGTAGAAAAAGGGATAGAAATCAAAGCAGACCAGGAAGCAGTAGTATTAAGTATTGTTCCACCAAAAGAGGTAGTGGAAGAAGAGGTAGTAGCAGCTCCGACAGAACAAGCTGAACCAGAAGTTATTAAAGAAAAGAAGAAGAAAGAAGAAGAGGAGGAAGAATAAAATACTGGGACGGTTCATTTTCAGACAATTTCCTATAATTTTCGACCTGTATGGTTAAGTTCACTAATGAAAATGAAACTTTCATCTCACACTACAAGAAAAATAGAAACTGATAGAAATATAATGGAAATTTATAGAAATTGATTGAAATTGGTAGTAAAAAAC
>JBFMDD010000070.1:0-3796 GCA_040754115.1 bacterium | reverse complement strand
TCAATCTTTATATCCGGGGGTGGGTCAATTTTCATTGCCAAATTTGTTCATTTTTGATCTGATTTTTTACATGGGTGGGTCAATTTCCATTGCCAAAAGTGGGTCAATTTTGGTTTGCCATTAACAAGAACCAAAGCCACCACTCTTACCCACTTACAAGACCTACTTTCTGTTCCCTTTCAAATACGGTTTGATTGGTACTTTGATACTTCATGAAATAATCGGGTGTTCCATATTTACCCCCCATTCTATTTTACCATAAATTTGAGGAATTTGTCTACTCATTTTTGTGGTTACCCCCCTTTTTTTTTCCTCCTGATTTTTTCCCTCTACCAAACACTTTTGGCTGAATAAAAAAAATTTTATTCTTCAGACCTGCTTTATTTCTTCAGACCTGCTTTATTCTTCAGACCTGCTTTATATTAAAAAAAATTGACATATCTATAAAAATGTTATATAATATTGAAGCCTCTCGGATAAAAATAAGGTTCAAGGTTCAAGGAGAAAGGAGCAAGGTAGAATAATCTTGTTCCTTGCACCTTGATCCTTGTTCCTTCGGTGGGGGTGAAGAAGGAATTATCTGCTCGGAAAGGCTAATAAAATCAACGCTCAATTTTATCCGAGAGTGTTCATAATATTTAAAAAGGAGAAATTTAGTTTTGGGTACAAAAATTAAAGTTTTACCAGAAGATATTGCTAATAAGATAGCTGCGGGTGAGGTAGTGCAAAGACCAGCATCCGTAGTCAAGGAATTAGTAGAAAATTCACTTGATGCACAAAGTACTAAAATCGTAGTCGAAGTAACTGATGGTGGTAAAGGTCTTATTCGAGTCTCAGATAACGGCGAGGGGATGAGTAAGGAGGATGCATTGTTATCATTTGAACGATTTGCCACCAGTAAGATTTCTACTGCTAAGGATTTAGATGCTATTAATAGCTTTGGATTTAGGGGAGAGGCATTACCTAGTATTGCGGCGGTATCTCAAGTTAAACTTATTACTCGGACTAAAGATGCTATCTCTGGTACCGTAGTAAAAATTGATGGTGGTAAGATTAAAGATGTAAGTGAGGTAGGTGCAGCAATAGGTACTGTGGTTGAAGTACAAAACCTGTTTTTTAATACCCCTGCTCGAAGAAAATTCCTTAAAACCAATATTACAGAAGCTTCGTATATCAATAATATAGTTTATCAAAATGCACTCAGTCATCCAGAGGTATCATTTAGATTGACTCACAATAATCAAGAGATAATTAATGTCAGTGCTACTTCTGATTTTAAAGAAAGAATACTGCATTTTGTAGGTAAAGAATTAGCACAAGATATTATTCCAATTGAATTTAAAAGTGATTTAATAGAAGTAAGTGGTTTTTTAGCCAAACCTACATATACCCGTCGAGATAGGAATTTACAATCTATATTCGTAAATCAACGCCATGTGGTGAATAAAACAGTAACTCATGCCATCTATCAAGGCTACCACACATTACTTCCTAAAGATAGACATCCAATTATTATCATTTTTATAAAGATAGACCCATGCAAGGTAGATGTAAATGTTCATCCGACAAAACGTGAGATACGGTTTCATTCGGAAAGCCAAATTCACGATTTAATAGTCCAGGCAATCCGAAAGACCCTATCTCAAGCTAATTTAATCCCGGAGGTTACCACCCCTCAACAAAAATCTGTACCTTCTGCTGAAAAGCCAATGATTAAACCTACACCTCCTAAACAACAAGAAATTCCATTACCAGCTTATACTTCTATGCAAGTAACTCCAGTTACTACTTCCCAGCCTACAATACTTCCTACTCCATCACTTCCACCTCGTCCCTTGAAACTTGAATCTGACATTCAGCCTATAGGTCAGGCGTTTAACTCTTATATCATCGCTCAGAGTAGGGAAGGAATGTTTATTATTGACCAGCATGCCGCTCATGAACGGGTACTTTATGAGAAATTGATGAATGAAGCAAGAGATGAGGCTACTTTGCCAGCACAAATTTTACTTATACCAATTACACTTGAGACAGATTATAAAGAAACAGCAGTATTGGTTCAAAATATACCAACATTTAATTCCTTAGGATTTGAGATAGATGAATTTGGACAGAATTCATTTATTATCCGCTCTGTACCTGCGGTATTAGAAAAGGGTGACCCTAAGGAGTTGATTTTTGAGCTTATTTATGAACTTCAATCTATAGGAAGGAGTAAAACACCTCATGAAATCAGAGAAAAGATACTCATCTCTGTAAGTTGTCATTCAGCTATAAAGGCAGGTGATAAGTTAGCTCAACAAGAGATGGAATCACTTATCTCGCAATTATCACAAACACAATTGCCATTTACCTGCCCGCACGGCAGACCTGTAATAATTAAAATGAGTATAAATGAACTTGAGAAACGATTTATGCGAATTTAAGAGGGTAACTGAGTAATTAAGTAACTCTCAACTTTTCGAGCTGTACGGTTAGAATAAAAAGTTCTCCCCATGGTTTAGTGTCTTGTTATTCCTAAAATAGTTAGAGGTAAACAATAATGTTTAAAAAAACATTTCAATCAAGAATCTGTCATCTAACAACTGTCCATTCACATTTTGATGAGCGAATCTTTTATAAAGAGGTAAAAACTTTTGTGAAGGCAGGGTATGATGTAGTACTTATTGCTCAAAATGATAAAGAGGAGATTGTAGATGGTATAAGAATTGTTCCCTTACCAATGTTAAAAAATAGGTTAAAAAGGATGGTCCTGCTTCCATTTCCATGTCTGCTTAAAGCACTGAAGCAAAAAGCCAATGTTTATCACTTTCATGACCCAGAGTTGTTGCTTGTTGGGCTACTGTTAAAGTTGATGACTAAAGCTAATGTGATTTATGATGTGCATGAAGATTATGGCAAACAAATACTCTCAAAATCGTATCTCCCTAAATTTGCAAGGAGTACCATTGCATGGGCTGTCAACAAGATAGAGAAGGTTATCTCAAGGACTTTTGATGCTATTGTGACAGCAACAGATGACATATTTAATAATTTCTCCTATCACAAAAGAGCCGTGGCTGTAAAGAATTTTCCTGTATTATCTAACTTTGCTGAAATAAAGAAAGATCACACCAATAATAGCGGCGTTTTTAATCTCATTTATGTAGGTGGCCTTACAGAAATTCGTGGTGTTACACAGATGATTCAAGCATTGGAATATATCAACTCCAATAAAAAAGTAAATCTTACTCTATGTGGTAAATTTTACCCTGCTAATTATGAAAAACAGGTCAGAAGTCTGAAAGGCTTTGAAAAGGTAGAATATAAAGGATGGATTGAACCTCAAGATATCCCATCTACAATAACCCAAGCAGATGTTGGTATTGTTTGCTTACATCCTATAACTAATTATCTAACTGCATTACCAGTTAAGCTTTTTGAATACATGGCTGTTGGACTTCCAGTTATTGCCTCTAATTTCCCTTTATGGAAAGAAATAGTTGAGGGTAATAACTGCGGTGTTTGTGTTGATCCGTTAAATCCGAAAGAGATTACAAGAGCTGTTAAATACCTGATAGAACATCCAGAGTTGAGAAAAAAAATGGGGGAAAGTGGAAGAAAAGCTATTGTCGAAAAATACAACTGGGAAAAAGAAAGCAAGAAATTAATAAAACTTTATAAAGAGTTACTAGTACCGTGTTAGCTAAGTTCTTTCACAGTTTAAGAGATTATAAGCAGTCAGTCATTAAAGTATTAGCAATAGGGAATAGAAATTGGTGACCAAAGAACAATAAATTTCCATAAATTTCTATTA
>JBFMDD010000069.1:0-5777 GCA_040754115.1 bacterium | reverse complement strand
TTAATTCAATAAGTGTAAATCCTTTTCCTTTTTTCATCTCTTTTTCACCTCCTTCTCACATCTATTTTTTAAAGTTTTTATACTTAACAACACCCTTGTGTTGAACTTAATTTAATTATAACATAGAAAATAATTTCTGTCAACAATTTTTTTGAGTGTAAAAATAAAATTATTTCTTGACAAGTTGGATTTTATATGGTAATATACTAAACTATAAAGCAATAGGGTGTAAATAATCCCCTTTATATAAGTGAAAGATGCCTCGTTTGTTAAAGTAAGTATCCTTCCTGGACTTCCTTTTCACAAGTTTCATTCCATATATAAACGGCTTATCTACAATCCTATTCCTAAGCCTGGTAAGAACAGGCTTAAAAATCTAATAAGGAGGTTTTAAATTAAACTATGGCTAAAGGTGTGGTCAAATTTTTTGACAAGCGCAAGGGATTTGGATTTATAAAGCCTGATGGTGGCGAGAGAGATTGCTATGTGAATGAAATGGATGTACAAGGAAGGGAATTAAATGAGGGTGATATAGTAGAGTTTAGTGTTGAGATAGGTAAAAAAGGTCCAAGAGCAAAAAATGTTACTAAAATAGGGTAAAAATGAGCAAAAAGGAAGATAGTCCTCTTCCACAGATTAGGCAGTACCACTGCTTTGAGAATAAAGAGTGAGATTTGTGGGGACGGTTCTTTTTAGTGTGAAAGCTTGCGGTAAAAAATGTGTATCCGAAGAGATGCTTGAAATTGGAAATTAGAAACCTGTTCCTGTGCCTGATTTAATCAGGGATTCAGGAATTGGAGATAGCGTGAAAGCCCAATTTCCCAAAAGAGATTACATAAAAAATGATTAAAAATGAACCGTCCCAATTTGTGCAAAGTATTTCTCTACAAAAATCTCAAAGCTATCTTGATTAATTCCTCAACACCAAATTCTTCTTTAAGTGTCTCCTTGGCTTTATGAACCGCTTGAGTTGCTGGACTCTTCTTGTATCCAAGTGAGATTAATGCTAAAATAGCATCATCTATTGCTTTTTTATCTACTGGTTTGATAGTAGTTGGTAGTGCTACTTCTTTAAATTTATCCTTTAGTTCCAAAATTAATCTCTGAGCGGTTTTTTTGCCAATGCCACTGATAGATGTTAGGATAGCGGTATCTTCTTTAATAATAGCGTGCTTAAATTGTGCTACTTCAATACTTGAGAGAAGAGTCAAAGCACTGCGCGGACCAACACCAGTAATAGAGATTAAGGTTAAAAAAAGCTCTTTTTCCTCCAATGTGTAAAATCCATATAAAGAAAGATTATCTTCTCTAACTACTAAATAAGTAAACAATCTGATTTTTTCTCCTACATCAGGTAATTTATGGTAAGTAGAGAGCGGGATATTTACTCCATAGCCTACTTCATTGACTTCCAGAAGAATATAAGTTGGCAATTTTTCTTTTAATGTGCCAGTTAAACTATCAATCATAAAAACCCTTTCCCTTAATATGTGATATACTCAACACCGTTACAAATTGCGATTTTAGAAACGGCTCACTTTAGCGTGAAAGCTTGCGGTTAAAAAATGGATATGAAATTAGAAATTGGGGGAAGAAGTGAAGACCTAATTTCTAATTTCCAAAAGAAATCACCGTGAAAACGATGAAAATAAACCGTCCCTAAATAGCTCAGTTAATGGCAGTGTCCAGTATAACATTACTCGTTCTAACACTTAATGCTGTTGTGAATTATACACTATTTTTGCCTTAATGTCAATAAGAGAATTCCTATAGTGATGAATAAACACAGAAAAATAAATATATCCCCATATTGGGTATAAAAAGTTAATTTAGAAGATGGCTTAATTTTGGTCAGCAATATTTGTTGTGTATTTCTTGTCGCCTCTATATCCTTAAATGTTATATTTTTGTCTGGATAATAGATAGTGTTTTTAATTGATATTCCAGATGGGTCTATTACTTTAGTAATACCTGTATTAGCAACTCTGACTACAAAACGCCTATTTTCAATTGCCCTAAATGTACTCATCATCGCATGAAGTCTTGGTTCGGTGGTATTTCTAAAATGGCCATCATTGGCTAAGAAAAACAGATATTCTGTACCTAACTTACACATCTTTGTCGCTATTTGAGAGAATGTATCCTCATAGCATATGATTACACCCAATTTACCAAGTTCTGTATTAAATGGTGAATAATCATATCCAGAAGAAATCTGTGACTCTCCAAATGGTACTGGTAATATTTTCCGATGTATAGTATGATTCTGTTTCCCAATTTTAGAAACTAATTCTCCTTCTGGTGAGAAAACAAGAACTATATTATACATTCTTTCCTTTTCATAAGTTAAACTACTTAACACTAAGTAAGTCTTTACCTTTTTAGCCAATTCAGAGATATATTTATAATACTCAGTATGTTCATGAATTATATCTGTGGGAATTGCATATTCAGCCCAGAGAATAAATTCAGGATTAAATCTTTTCTTAGCTTCATTAGTTAATCTCGAATAAGTTTTTAGTATTTCCTTAACATGACTCTTTCGCCACTGCCAGCTTTGATAAAAATTAGCTTGGATACAGGCTGCTTTTATTTCTTTAGGCTTTTCTGGTTTAGTATTTATAAAGAAGCTATAACTATAGTTTAAAAATATAAATCCTAAAAATACTATGCCTAATTTAAAAGTTGATTTACGGAAATAAGGATTAAAACAAAAACTGATGATAGAATTTATCCCAACAATTAAAAAGGTAATAAAATAAATACCTGTAATATCAATAATCTGTATAAAATTAAGGTATTTAATTTGAGTGTAGCCTAAATTTGCCCAGAATGAGCCTATTCCTAAAGGGGTTATATTATAAAGATACTGTAGTGTTATCCAAAAAAATGGAGGGAAAAGGATGATAAGATAAGGGTTTTTACTTCGTTTCCAAATTACCTTTGTAAAATAACAAAATAGTGCCATAAAAATAGAAAGTATGCCAACAATAGTTAAAAATACCCATATTTTAAAAAGGCATAGCCAGTAAAATAATCCGCTATAACTTATTATTCCTACTAATAAACCAATAAAAAAAGCCCACCTGGATATTGATAACTTATTTAGCCCAATTAATAGAGGCACTAATGCTATGTAGGCTAAAAGCCCTAAGCTAAAAGGAGGAACTATCAATATTAAAAATATAGCTGATAAAGAGGATAAGAATATTATGTTCATTATATTTTTCATTACTCAATTTTAAGGATAGCATGAAATGCTTCTTTAGGCAAATTTACCTTACCAAATACCTTCATTTTCTTTTTTGCTTCCCGTTGTCTATCCCACAATTTTCTTTTGCGTGTAATATCACCACCATAGCATTTAGCGGTTACATCTTTACGAAGGTGTGGGATTGTCTCACGAGCAATGATTTTACCACCAATAGCTGCCTGTATAGCCACGGCGAATTGTTGTTTTGGAATCATCTCTTTTAATTTAATTACCAGATCCCTACCTCGCTGATATGCCTTTTCTTGCGAGACAAGAAAAGACAAGGCATCAACTATCTCATTAGCTAACAAAATATCTACTTTGACCAATTTTAATTGCCGATAGTCTATATATTCATAATCCAATGATGCATATCCTCTACTTACAGATTTTAATTTATCATAAAAATCAAATAACACCTCTGATAGAGGTAATTCATAGATAATCATCACTCTATTACCTTCTAAATAATTTAATGACTTTTGAATACCTCTTCTTAATTGCAGAAGTTTCAATACCCCACCTACATATTCATTGGGCACTAATATAATTGCTTTAATGTAAGGTTCTTCGGCTTTAGCTATCTCCTCTGGATTGGGAAATCTAATAGGAGTATCTATTATTACTACCTCACCGTTTCTCTTAGTAATTCGATATGGGACGGAAGGGGCAGTTGAGATTAAATCTAATTCGTACTCGCGAGATAGTCTTTCACAAATTATCTCCATATGTAATAATCCCAAAAAGCCACATCTATATCCAAATCCTAATGCGGTTGAGGACTCTGGTTCGTATACCCAGGAGGCATCATTTAATCTTAATTTCTCAACTGCATTTTGTAACTCAGGGAAACTCGAATTAGCCCCCGGATAAATGCTACAAAATACCATCGGTTTTAATTTACGATACCCTGGTAAAGGTTTTTTAGCTGCAAAATATACAGTAGTAATAGTATCTCCTACTTCCACATCTTCAAGATTCTTTATCCCTGCCATAACATATCCAACTTCACCTGCCTTTAATACATCTTTTGGTATTAACTCTAACTTAAATGTTCCAACCTCAGTAACCGTATATGTTTTATTATTAGACATTAATTTAATTTCTATCCCTGCTCTTATTTGCCCCTCAAATACTCGAATATAGACCACTACACCTCGATATAAGTCAAACCATGAATCAAAAATCAAAGCCTGTAAAGGGTTATTAGAATCACCTTTAGGTGGAGGAATTTCTTCTATGATAGATTCTAATATCTCATCAATAGCAATTCCTTCCTTTCCACTGGCTAAAATAGTCTTATCTGGATTTAGTCCTAATATCTCTTCTACTTGCTTTTTAACTAAAGGGATATCTATATTGGGTAGGTCTATCTTAGTAATAACCGGAATAATAGTTTTATTTAAACTTTTGGTTAATAAAGTATGAGCTAATGTTTGTGCTTCTACACCTTGAGAGGCATCGATTAAAAGCACTACTCCATCAGTTGCCTCAAGGCTACGAGAGACCTCGTAAGTAAAGTCAACATGTCCTGGGGTATCTATGAGGTTTAATGTATAAGTTTTCTCATCCCAGGCTTTATATTCCATTCTAACTGGATGAGCTTTAATGGTAATTCCTCGTTCCCGTTCCAGGTCCATGTTGTCCAATACCTGGTCTCGCATCTGGCGTTTATCAATAGTATGAGTATATTCTAAGAGCCTATCAGCAAGTGTAGATTTACCATGGTCAATATGTGCAATAATACTAAAGTTCCTTATATTAGAAAGTTCCATTTTATTAACCCCAATAATGCGTGAATAAAAACCACAGAGTGCACAGAGAAAAAACAATAAAATTAAATTTCCGGGATGGTTCATTTTATCGTTTTTCCTATGATTTCTTTCGGATATTTATTTGTATGAAATTGGAAATTCGAAATTCGAAAATGGAAAGAAAAACTTCTAATTCTATGCCAATTTTCTAATTTCTAATTTCTACCTTTCAATTTCAACTCTCTTTTCTATCCGCAAGCTTTCAAACAAAAGTGAACCATCCCCAATTCCCTTTGTTTTAAATATCTTTCTCTGTATCTTCTGTGGTTAATGCATAATCAGGTAATAATATACCATATAATAACTAAAAGTTCAAGAAAAAATTTCCACCTGCCAGCTCTGAAGAATAAAATTTTTTTATTCAGTCAAAAGTGTTTGGTAGAGGGGAAAAATCAGGAGGAAATAAGGGGAAAAAATAGAAAAAAAAGGGGAGGTAACCACAAAAATGAGTAGACAAATTCCTCAAATTTATGGTAAAATAGAATAGGGGGTAAATATGGAACACCCGATTATTTCATGAAGTATCAAAGTACCAATCAAACCGTATTTGAAAGGGAACAGAAAGTAGGTTTTGTAAGTGGGCAAGAGTGGTGGCTTTGGTTCTGAAGTCTTCCAGAAGTTTTCGGGCAATATTCCTAATGCTACCGAAGATTTTTTGGATATCTTCTTCCTTAAGGAGACTGCCCTTTTCCATCAATTGGTTGATGATA
>JBFMDD010000068.1:0-16278 GCA_040754115.1 bacterium | reverse complement strand
TTTTTACATTTTATTGTCACTCACTTTTTGGAATTTTTTAAGCCCCTCTCCTCTAAATCCCTTGTAAATACAAGGAATTCTACTTCCGCTACCACCAACTTTACCAATTTGCTGTTGAACTTGAGTTATTGAGGTTGTTCCTATGTCAAAAGAAGAGTTTGAACAATCCTTAGGTCGTTCTCCTTTTCTTTGGGAGGTGCTAAAATTTGGAAAGCCCATTTTTACAAGATTATCTGGCACAGAATGGGACTTAGATTTTAGAGATTATCTTAATTTAGCCCAGGAGTATCTCAATTATGCAAAAGATGCCCTAAAGGAGAATAAACTACGGCTTGCAATTGATAGTGGCTACAATGTCTGTGAACTTCTATCCAAGGCATTGATTATAAAAATACAGGAAATCCTCTTGTATCTTCACATGGAGGTATTGTAGCCCAATTCGGCAAGCTATTTGTCTTATCTAAAAAAGTCCCTGAATTTTTAGGGAGAAATCTTAATCTGGGGCTGGATTTACGAGCTAAGGCGCGCTATAAACCTAAGGCACAACTTGAACCAAAAGATGCTGAATTCATAATCAATCTCGCTCAAGAATTACTAAAGATTGCCCAGAAAGAACTGGGATAATAATTAAAAATGAGGTAAAGGAGGTACATATTTTCAAAGCATCGGAATTTCAAAAATTTTAGAAGATAGAATTTTACAATAAACAGGAGCTTTTTACTGCTAATCAACAAAGGGTTCGAGGAGTCAAGGTTTCGAGGGTTCAAGTGAAGAATAAGGTTAAAAATCTATTTTTATAATAATAAATACCCTTGAACCCTTGACTCCTTGAAACCTTGAACCCTTCCCTCACAAAGTGAGGGTATCTTACAATTATGCGCCCCTACTCACTACTCACTCTTACGACCCTACTCACTACTAACGGATGGTAAGGATAAAGCTACCGGTGGAGTTAAATTTTTGAATACGATGGTTATAGGTATCTACAACATAAATATTTCCTTCTGAATCTATAGCTATACCAGTTGGCAGATTAAACTCTTCATCTTGCTTGCCATACCTTCCAAACTCCCGTATAAAACTTCCAAGAGAACCAAATTCCTGTATGCGATGATTATAAGTATCTACGACATAAATTTCATTATCATAATCAACACAAATCCCTTGAGGCCTATCAAATCTTCCAACTTCACTACTTCGTTCCTCTCCCCATTTATGAAGGTATACACCATTAGAACTAAATTTTTGTATCCGATGGTTATCAGTATCAGTAACATAAATATTACCTAAAGAATCCACTGATACAGCCCAGGGATGTCTGAACTGAGCATCACCTGAACCACTACTACCTATTTGAGTAGTAAAACTTCCAAGAGTAGTAAATTTTTGTATCCGATGGTTATAGGTATCTGCAACATAGACATTATCTGCTTTATCAATATATATTCCATAAGGTCTATCAAACTCCCCTTTTTCAAATCCAAACTGGCCAAAACTTAATAAAAAATTTCCTTCTTTATCAAACTTTTGTATGCGGCAATTATTTGTATCTGCAACATAAATATTATAATTTGAATCTACTGCTACCCCATAGGGGAATTTAAACTTATTAGTTTGTGTACCAATACTCCCAAATTTTGTAATTAAATCCCCTTTTTTATTAAACTTACAAATTCGATGATTATTTGTATCAGCAACATAGATATTATCTTCTTTATCAATAGCTATTCCGTGAGGAAACTGCAAGCCCCAGCTACCATAAGGCCACTGAAGTAATGCCTCATCAACCTGCTCTTCCCTTACCTCAATAGGCACATCAGGGGAAGAGGCACAACCGGCAATTATCAAATTAATTGAAAATATAGCTATTTTATATTTCATCTTATAACTTGAAACTTTAGATTCTTGGAAATACAGATTCCGCTCGAGTGACTTTAGTCCCAGGCTTTAATATGCCCCACTGGGTTAATCCTTTAATTCCGAAAGAAGATATATCTTCCTCTATTCCTAATTGTTGCCAAATTTTTATAGCAGAATCTGGCATAAAAGGTAGGATATAAATGGTAATAAATCTTATTGCCTCAGCTAAATTATAAAGAATATCATTTAATTTTAGCATATCCTCTTTAGTTTTGGCTAAAGTCCAGGGGGCAGTTTCATCTATATATTTATTGCATCTACGGACTAATTTAAAGATATGTTCTAATGCGATATTAAATTCTAAATTGTCAAAAGCATTATCGACTTGTGGAAGAAGATTTAAGGCAATATCTTTTAGAGGTGAGATACCATTTGAAGGTTGTGGAACTATACCCTGTGTATATTTTTGAATCATTGCCATGGTTCTTGAAACAAGATTACCTAAGTCATTAGCTAAATCGCTATTTATCCGATGAACTAATGCTGTTTCTGAAAAGTCACCATCTAATCCAAATGGTACTTCACGAAGTAAAAAATAGCGATACCTATCTGCTCCTACCTTGCTAATCATCTCATTTGGGTCAACTACATTGCCAACTGATTTTGACATCTTTTTGCCATCTACCGTCCACCAGCCATGAGCAAAGACCTTTTTAGGAGGGATAATATCTGATGCAATAAGCATTGCAGGCCAGATAATAGCGTGAAACTTTAAGATATCTTTACCTACTATATGGACATCAGCCGGCCAGTAGTAATTGAATTTTTCTTCATCTACCCCAAATCCACATCCTGTAATATAATTAATCAATGCCTCAAACCAGACATAGATGACATCTTTAGAGTTTTCAATTGGGACTTCAATCCCCCAATCAAATGTTGTCCGACTGATACTCAGGTCTTTTAGTCCCTCCTTAATAATATTAACCACCTCATTCCTTCTAAAATTGGGTTGTATAAAATCAGGATTAGAATCAATATATTTTAGTAACTGGTCTTGATATTTAGATAATTTAAAGAAATATCCTTTCTCTGCCAACCATTCAGGTTGTCTATTACAAGAAGGGCAGTTACCTTCTATTAATTGTCCTTCTGGGATATAAGTTTCACATGGGGTACAGTACCATCCTTCATATTTACCTCGATATATATCTTGCTTTTCATAAATTATCTTAAATAGTTTCTGAGCAGCTTTTTTATGGCGTACCTCAGTTGTCCGGATAAAGTCATCATAAGAGATATTAAGTTTTTTCCAGAGTTCTTTGAATCTAACTACAACTTTATCAGCTAATTCTTGTGGTGATAAACCTTGTTCTTTAGCCGCCCGCTCAATTTTTTGACCATGTTCATCTGTCCCAGTAAGGAAAAAGACATCGTATCCTCTTAGACGCTTGTATCTTGCTAATGTATCCGCAGCTATGTTGGTATAAGAATGACCAATATGAGGCAAATCATTAACATAATATAGAGGAGTAGTAACATAAAATTTCATTTTTTTTACACCTTGTTACCAAATGTATTCCGGGACGGTTCATTTTATCATTTTTCTTATGGTTTCTTTTGGATATCTATCTATATGAAATTGGAAATTCGAAAATGGAAAGAAAAACTTCTAATTCTATGCCAATTTTCTAATTTCCAATTTCTAATTTCTATCTTTCAATTTCAACTCCATTTTCTAACCGCAAGCTTTCAAACAAAAGTGAACCATCCATGTGTTCATAATTACTGTCTACTGTTACCTTACCTGGACATCTTTTAAAGAGAAAGGTAAACAAAGGTTATTTTCTAATTTCACAACAACTTGTTCCTTAAGTACATTTAACTCCTGGACTATCCCAGTTCCTTGTCGAGTAATAACTTTTGCACCGTATTTAGGTGCTTTTTTATAGAAATTAGCATAAGTCTCATATTCATATGCCAGACAGCACATCAATCGTCCACAAACGCCGGATATCTTACCTGGTGTAATGATAAGATTTTGTTCTTTAGCCATTTTGATTTGAACAGAATCAAACTCCTTTAGGAATGTAGCACAACATAACTCACGACCACACCAACCATAGCCACCATACAATTTAGCCTCATCTCGAACTCCAATCTGTCGTAACTCAATTCGTGCTTTGAAGTGATGAACTAAATCTTTTATTAATTCGCGAAAATCTACTCTTTCTTCCGCAGTAAAATAGAAAATAATTTTCCCTCCATCAAGAGTATAATGAACAGTAACCAATTTCATAGGTATATCGCGCTCTTTGATTTTTTTTAGACAAAAAGGGAAAGAGTCTTTTTCCTTTTTCTTATTTTCTTCTACCTTCTTCCAATCTTCCTGTGTAGTAAGTCTAATTACCTTAGGGATAGATTTATTGCCTTTAGGGTTCTCAATAATTTTAGGATTTTTAACTACCTTAGCTAAATCTACTCCACGATCTATTTCTACAACACACCAATCACCATATTCTAGTTCAAGATTTCCTACATCAAAGTAATAGGATTTAAAATCCTTTGGAAACTTTACTTCAACTACTTCTATCATTTTATTAGCCACTCCTTTAATTTAAGAAACATTACCTCAATAGCTAATTGTAAATTTGCATTTTTAAACTTTATCACTTTTTGTGTTTCAATCACTATGTCAATTGCGTTATACAAACTTACAAAGTCAACCGAGATTTTCTCTTTTAACCAAACTGAAAGTAATTCTAAAAAAAGATATATATCTTCCTTTTTATAATAACTTAATATCTGAGTTACAAGTTTTGAGATTAGCAAGAAACCTTCTTCTTTTTTAAAAATATTCTCAAGAGATTCGGATAGTTTCTCTTGATGTTCAAAAACCACTTTTTCTAAATATTCTTTTGCTTTTCTAATACTACCCCCGGAGGCTTGTGCCAATAAATTAAATTTTGAAGGAGCAATGCCCCATTTTGAGAATATTTGAGTTTGAATACTTGCTGGGATTAAATTAAATCTTACTAATTGACATCTTGAGATAATCGTAGGTAAAAGAGTTTCAAGGTTACTTGTAATTAAGATAAATAATGTATCTGGAGATGGTTCTTCTAAGGTTTTAAGAAAGGCGTTAGCAGATTGTGTGGTCATCTTATCTACTTCGTCTAATATATAGACCTTCTTTTTGCCTTCAAAAGGGCTCAGATATACCTCTTTTTGCAAATCCTGAATCTGTGATATAAGGAAATGGATACTTGCTGGTTTAATCACTTTTACATCTGGATGAATATCGTGATTGACCTTGTAACACGAGGAGCACACTTCACAATTATCTTCTTCTTTTATATTCTGGCAATTACATACCTTAGCTAGTTCTTTAGCGGTTTTAGTTTTGCCTATACCATCAGGACCAAAGAACAAATAAGCCTGTGGAACTCGATTTTGCTTAATTGTCTTTTTTAGTATATTTATTGCTACTTCTTGTCCTAAGATGTCTTTCCAGGACATAAGGTTTTATCCTTTCCTAAACTTTTGTAAAAACACTCGTAAATCACTTGCCTCACGCACTCCCACCGTTACCTTCCAGCCTTCGCCTAATTCATCTTCTAATTCACCTGAAATTTGGGCAACATAGCCTGGGATGATGAGGTTACGATGATTAATTTTCTCGGTGATACCACATTTTTTAATAAATGGTGCAATCAAGTCTGCAACAAACTTACCAGCAGACCATGCAGTAAGTACTGATAAGCCTTCCGTATTCATTACACAAAGCCATGTTGGCACCTTGCTTGCTTCTATCTCACCTGAAACGATGAAGTATGTTAAAGAGAAGTTAGTAGTGATAAGCAATGGAGAGTTTGGAGTAGGTGAGTTAATTTCGTAAATTTTCTCCTCCATCATCATAGGTTTTTGTGGGTCAGTATAGATATTCATTCGCAAAGTAAGTAATGGATATAATTTTGCAGGGTCTAAGTCAGATAAGACTATTATCCCTGTATATTTTGTTATTAACATTGAGGCAATTAACACTTCCTCTAACGGGGCATCAGTAAGTTCATAAGGGAAGGCAATTGTTGGAAATCCTAATGGTCTAAAGGTTTTCTTCAATGCTAATCGTCTAATCATTGTCTGGTCTTGGAATGCACTTTTTATATTCGAAGAACCTGGGTCAAGTACAATGTCTTTACAGCCCATAGCGGTGAGTTTGGTGGTCAACTGGGCTAATTCATCTAATCCATTGGCTTTCGCTGTTAGTGGGCATCCATTATCTTTAGATATCTGTGCCATCTGCTCTGCATTTTGCGTTGTAGCAGCATAAAGTAATGGTTTACGCTCCTTGCAGGTTGCTAAAGCTTGCTTAAGCACTTCTGGCGAGTCACTCATCAGGACTAATGAAGCGTTAGTCTGATTCTTTACCTTGTTGACCAGAGCATCAAACTTAGCTACATCTTTAGTTACATTCTTAATGGCAACAAGTTCTGCCTTCATCAGTACTCCAACACGCTCAAACTGAGTTGAATTAAACTGCTCAATCTTTTTGTTTACTTCATCCTCACTCATATCATCCTTAATTAGCAGGGCAATGCATGGCTGATGTTCAAATCGTTTATCATGGCGAAATAGTACTGTCTCTTCACCTATCTTCAGTGCTCCATCTCCTACACCAATAGTTACTCCACGAATTGGGGGGGCAGCAGATTCACTTAACTCTGCCTTTACCTCATCAGATATATGTGGGCATTGGTCAAGTTCTACCTTGCCAGCAGCTAATTGCATGGCAAAGGCTAAGCATGTTGGGAATTTACATTCCTTACAATTTGTTTTTGGTAGTTTCTTAAAAATCTCTAATCCTGAAAGTGCCATTTTTAAATCCTCCTTATTTTAATTTCTGTAACCGTTCAGGGTGTAATGAAGGGAAAAGGTGAAATAGTGTGAAAATGGGAAATTTATTTTAATGTATGGAATTTGAAAGTTGTTCGTTATGAGTAAAGATTTTAATCTCGCCTCCAGATATAAGAGAATAAATTCTCTACGCTATGGAATTGTGTAGCTTAACTTAAATTTAAAATGAAATTCTTTAATATTTTTCCCCTTTTTCCCTACTTCTCCATTTTCCCTTACTTAGACCTCATCTTGGTTCTTGATACCTTGATGTTCTACGAGGAGGAGAGATAGCATGTCCACACCTACCACAATACTTTGCCCCATCACGATTTACCCAATGACATCTTGGGCAGGTATTTTTCAATCTATTGCCACACATGATACAATAACCATCTTCTTCCTCATTAGCAAAATTACATCTTGTACACCGCATAGCTATTCCTCTCTTATCCTTTTACATCCTTGAGCAAATCCACTAATTACCTCCCAGGCATCATTTTTTGTACCTTCATTTATAATGATAGAAAATTGTTTACAAAGAGGTATAATCATTCTTTTTAAAATATGATGAGTAGAAGGTTCATATTTTTTCTGACTATGGTTAATAAGAACCTCAAAGAAGCTGATGGTTTTCTTCACTTCTTTTTTCATTCTTCTACCTCAAGTTTATCATTCCAGAGAATAGCCGAGAATTTATCTTTGGAAAATTTCTGTTTAAATCCACAAATGGCTAAAAAATTTTCTGCTACCTTTTTTATTAATTTATTTGATATTCGCTCTATCGTGATAGAGATACATCCTCCTCCGCCTGATATAAGAGTAAACACATCACACTCAATCATTGTACAGCCTTCTATTAAAAAGTGTTCATATTTCTTCAACAAATTTATAAACTTATCTGAGGTACATGAAGTTTCAATTCTTTCTTCATCATTCCAAACAGAAATTTCTATCTCTTTAGATGAGAAGATTTCAGGTAGAATACTTAGACAATCTATAACTTTATCTTCTGGCAGTTCACAACTCAAACCGTTATAGGTAGTGCCTACATATAATTTAGGGTCGCCATACCTTCTTTTTTCACCTACTTTCTCTCTTAATTGTCTAAGCTCATCCCAATTGACAGCCTGGAGAAAAGTTTCTTTTTCTTGGGTAGTTAAACGATTTACAATCTCTGCCAACGCTAACTCTATTTTAAATCGTTTATCTTTCCTATTAGTTTGCACTTTTTTATTCCTTATTACATCATTGGCGGCATAGATAGTGCAGGATGTCCTGCTTTTTCTATAAAAGCTAATGTTTCCTCTTCAGTAGTAGCAATAGTTTCATCTGCAATCATATCTACGAAATTTTCTACTCCTAATTCCTTTCCTCTATGATTAAGGATTTCTCTTAATTGTTCTTTGAGAGCTTTAGGCACCCATGTAAGTCTAAGCAGACCGCCATCTGCGGATATAAATTTTTTACTGCCAATGTATAGTTTGGAATGGCCAATAAATCCTGGTGTTTGCAAGCCACCACCTACCGAGCCAGCTAATGAAGAAAACTTCATTCCACATGGAGTCATCATTACCGAATCCCGATCAACAGTCATAATCCCATTGGTCATGGGCAGGATACATGAGATGCACTCAAAACAACCACATGAGGTCATTGGGTCTTCCATCATGGAATAGGCATTGAATCGCTCAAGTTTACCATGTGAGGCTTTGAATATAAACTCATTTACTCCTTTCCATTGCCCTTTAACAGAATCAATACTTTCGCCTTTCTCAACTGGTTGGTTAGGACCATGGGGATTTATCTCAAAAGAGGCTTTACCATCAAGCCAGCTATAAGCCCCACATAAACCTGTTCGTTCTGGAGTAATAATACACACATGGTCCGGAGCAAATGATTGACACAATGTACAGGAGTAATATGTCGAAATTCCTTCATCAGTAAGTCCTGTAATTCGTTCATCGCGTTGTTTATAGATTACCTTAGCTTTTTCTAATAGTTCTTTTACCTTTTCTTCTTCAGTATAAATTTTTACCTGTACTTTATCAAGAATACCTGAGAATTCTGAGTGATATTTGGTATGGATTATATTCCCAATATGTTTGAGTCTAAAACCTCGCTCATAAGCAGTCTTACTTATTCTTATCCAGTTTATATCTCGTTGTCCCGCATGCCAGATACCTTGTGCTCCATTGATAAATTTATGAATCTGTCGTTCTAATATCGGTTCGAAATCACTCTGCATGCGAGCACCAGCTACCTCAACTACAATTCCCATTGACATACTCGAGCCAGGCTCAATATCATCAAGGTCAGTACCAATTATATCTACTCTCCCATCTTCCACTTTATCAATAGGCAGAGTAGTTGTAAATTCAAAAGAAGGTTTCTTTGTCCGAGTACTGCATATTTCTACAAATACATCATCTTTTCGGATACGTTCACCTTCAAATGCAGGTCCATAAGGTACTGGAATGTCTATTTTAGCAATGACTACCTTTAAACCTCTAACTTCAATTGCCTTTGAAACTATCTCTTTATGAGGTATACTTGGCACCACATGTTCATAAAGGCATATTCCTCTTGGATAAATGGCTGGAATATCGGTATCCGCAATAGTTGGAAAGCCATAATTGATGGCTCCAGCGGCAGTAGCATACCACTCATCCGTAACTTCACCAAATGCAAGTACAAATGCAAATACCCGATGGCGATTATACATCAGTATTCTTCTATAGTCACCTGGTGTTACATTACCAAAAGACATAGCAGCGCGTGTAGCAAAACCTAATGCAAAAACTGCTGCAGTAATATCCTGTCCAAATGGTACTAATCGAGTCTCCCAACCCATCTGTATATTTTCCTCTTTTAGTTGTTCTGCCATCCTCTTACCATTATGTTCAGCACACATAAATACATAGAGGCTTTTTTCTTGTAATTCCTGAGCAATATTCACTGCGGTTTTAGAATCAGGTAAAGACCCAACACAGGCAGCAAAACCAGGGGCAGTGCCATCAACAAATTCAATACCACGCTCTCGCATTATCTTATCATCTGCTGCTCCTATCCACAGGTGTTTATCATCTGGTGCTGGTGCAATCAGATAAGGGATAGGGTCTTCAAGATATTTTAGTGCTTCGATTATTTCTTCTGCAAATAGAGTTGCCATACCTGCATCCAGTGTCCAACCAAGATAAGGTAGCCAGATTTTATCCGTTGGATGAGGAGGCAAAAGCCTCTTTGACCGCTCAATTACAGGCTCCATATCCCCTAATGTTTTTACTGCCACACCGGTCATTCCATAAATGATAGGCAGGTAATAACCTGTATTAGGGAATTCAACCTCCTTTCCCTTACCAAACTTCTCAATTGCCTCATTTAATTCCTTTTCAGCCCGGCTAACCAATGAATGTGCCCCTCTAATAGCCGCAGAAGCAATTATCTTTGACATATTGTCTTTCCTCCTTTCTATCATAAAGTAGAGAGTAGAGAGTAGAGAGTAGAGAGTAGAGAGTAGAGAGTAGAGAGATTTTGGTGCTCTGCCCTTTTATTGTTTTTCTTCCTATTCTCTCTACTTTCTACTCTCTACCCTTTACTTTTCTTCGTAATCTGTAAACTCACGGACTTTTAGTCCTGTTAAATCAAGTGTTTTACTTTTAGGGTCAAGTTTAATTTCCCACTCTTCCATAGTCAAGGCACCAATAATAGCATCAAGCTCATAACCATCTGCTTTACCTATTTTTTCAATTGGTACTGATTTTGTATCAAAACCATAGCCTTCAATTCTTCCATTGATGACACATACCCTCTTAACTTCAATAACATTTCCACCTAAAGCAACTTTATAAGGCTCAGGTACTTCTCGTTGTGGAATATCTGTAACAAATTCGTTACGGATGTATGTATGATAAGCACCTGTATCAAAAAGTGCTATTGCTGATTTTCCTTCAATTTCAATTTCTTTTATAATCCTTGGCATGATTTTTATTTAACCAAGTAATTTAGTTATACTCAACACCGTTACAAATTGCGATTTTAGAAACGGTTCACTTTAGCGTGAAAGCTTGCGGTTAAAAAATGGATATGAAATTAGAAATTGGGGAAAGAAGTGAAGACCTAATTTCTAATTTCCAATTTCCAAAAGAAATCACATGGAAAACAATGAAAATAAACCGTCCCTAAATAGCTCAGTTAATGGCAGTGTATAGTATAATTTTTATCGCTTAGTAACCTTGAACCCTGAACCTAGAACCTTGCACCTGATAAACTGCAAAATTCTTAGCTACCTGAACGGTTACTAAAAATTTACTTGTTGAAACAAACAAGTTTTTTTCTGCACTATCTTCTGAGATGTAAGGTTCTTTAAGAGCCATTACTAATGGTCGCGTATCAATCAATATCTTTGCCATCAAAATCTCCTGATTCATCAGGGCCATAGGCTAAGTGTTTTAATGAGCCAATTGGTAAACTTAAGTGCTCAAGTAACTGTTTAGTATAAGAATTAGACTTTTCTCTTTTAGATTTTTTTTCTGTAAGATGAGTATTCCTGATAAATCAGTTAAGTTAAGATAATCTCCTATCTTAAGTTTTTCTTTTCGTAAGATGGTATTAGGTATCTGAATATAACCTTTTTCACTTATCCTAACAGCAGTACTTTCCATTTTTAAAACTTCAGCTCCCTCCGCATAGCCATGTCATAAAGTACTCTTGCAGGTCTTTTTGCTATTCCGAGTAATTCTCGTTTATGGTCAATATGTTTAATGATTAGCTCTGCCTGTTTAATAGGGTCAGGCTCAAAAGCCCATGAGCCGCCAGTAAGTCCTTCAAATTCATCATAGAGTAAATGAGCCAATTTCTCTGAGCCTGTAATTGGAAAAGTAACACCAAAGACAACATATACACCTGAGGCAACAAAGTAATGCCCAATAGAAATTGCTTTCTCACTCATCCACTCAGGTGCAGCACCTGCTATTGGTAAATCACTAATATCATTTCCCAATCCACCTTCCTTGACCATCTCCGTAGCAGCAATTAGCAGTCTGGAATTATCCACACAGGAACCACAATGAAGCACTGGAGGAATACCAACTGCCTCACATATTTCCTTTAATCCAGCTCCGGCTAAATCCTTTGCCTCTGGAATTAATAATCCTTCCTTTGCACAGGCAATAGCCGCACACCCTGTCTGGAGAACTAATACATTTTCTGCAATCAATTCCTTAACTAAGGTAGTATGCACATAGTCATGCTTAACCCTTGGATTGTTACAGCCTACAACACCAACCACGCCTCGAATTCTTCCATCAATGATGGCATCATTTAATGGACGATATGACTTGCGGAATTGCCCACCAAGCATATAACTCACCGTTTCATGTGAGAAACCTGCTACCAAGTCTATCTCTTCTTTAGGGATATTAACCCTCATCTCCATTCTATTTGGGTAATTTTCAATTGCCTCTTTTATAATCTTAGCGGCAGTATTTATCGGGTCATGCTCTGAGAACTCTATATGAGTAGCACCTGGAATTTTTGCCTTTTTTGATGTAGTAATAACTTTAGTATGGTAACAGGAGGCAACTTCTGGCAGGCTTTGCATTATGCATTGTACATCTACTATCATTCCATCTACAGCACCCGTGACTATAGCTAATTCCTGCTGCAATAGGTTACCAGCAATTGGAATACCATGGCGCATCAAAATTTCATTTGCAGTACAACATATCCCTGCAATATTAATTCCTTTTGCACCCTTTTGCTTTGCATAGTCAATCATCTCTTTATTTTGTGCTACTGCAACTATCATTTCTGATAGCAATGGTTCATGTCCATGGACAATGATATTTACCTCGTCTTCTTTTAATACGCCGAGATTTACCTTAGCTCGTAGCGGGATAGGTGTTCCAAACATGATATCCTGAAGTTCAGTAGCAATCATAGAGCCACCCCAGCCATCTGATAATGCCGCTCTTGAGCCTATTTGAAGGATATTTTTATAGTCCTGGTCTACACCCATGTGAGTACGGTGCATTATCTCTACAATCTCGCGGTCAATACCTCTCGGTGCTATTTTATTTTCTCGCCATAATGTTTGTCTTTTTACTGGTGCCCTTTTGATAAATTCAATTTCGCCTTCCTGTTTGCCAAATTCACTCAAACATTTCTCTCCTACCTCCTCAGCAATCTTTTCTTTAGATTTTCCAGCAGTACTGATACCGTAAACCTGAGCTATCATGTGCAATTTTTCTTCATCCTTTATCTCATAACCTGGTATTTCTCCTTTAGCGGTAGATAAGAAGGTTATGGCTGTATCTCTACCGTGGTCAGAGTGAGCCGCAGCCCCTGCGGCTATCATACGGATAAAATTTCTTGCAGCAATAGTTTCTGAAGTTGCACCACAGACACCTTTGCCTTCTTTATCTCCTTTAGTTGAAATCCTACAGGGTCCCATAGCACAATTTTTACAGCAAGTACCTGAAGCCCCAAATGGACAGGGTTTCATAGTCTTTGCACGCTCAAATGCTGTTGATATTCCTTCCTCTTGTGCCTTGTTCAGCATCTTAGCGCTTGCTTTACAAATAGTTAATTCTTCACTCATTTTTTTAATGCTCCTTTCTTTTATAAATAGCAAGTAGAGAGTAGAGAGTAGAGAGTAGAGAGTAGAGAGTAGAGAGTAGAGAGTAGAGAGTAGAGATTAGAGATTAGAGATATTTTATTGCTATAAAATCATTAGATTAACTCATTAATTCAACAATCATCTTCTTAACTAATTTAGCTGATTGAGGATGTCGCATAATCAATATATCTGAACCTCCAATAGCAAGTACAAATGCAGTGATTGCCTCCCATAAGATACCTCTTATGGCAGTATCTCCTATGGTAGGGTCGTCTGTTTTAACCTCCTTTAATTTCCATACCTCACAAGCTAAGTTATTAATAATTGGCATTTGTACCTTATCATCATTTTGAGTCAATGCAGCCAACTTAAGTCGCTCAATGATGGTGTAGGTATATTCAATTCCATAACCTAATCCCCCAGTAGTTGTATCCATAACTATTTTATTTAGTGGCAGACCGAGATTTTCAAGCAAGATATTCAGTTGTTTAGCTAAATTGACATCATTAGGAGTTTGAGCCACTATCCCCTGTTTATAGCCCATAGCAGCAGCACCAATAGTTTTATGATTATCTTCTTTGACAGCACCTAAGTATAAATTTTTACCTTCACAGATTTCGGCAACCTTTTTTAATACTTGAATGTCTTTTTCTACATTATCACTACCGTAAACAATAACTGGCACATTTACTTCGTCGGTAACTTTTTTAACCAATTCTGCTGCCTCTTCTGCACTTTTATTCGAACCATTTGGGTCAGTGCTTGCTAATTGCAAGCAAATCATTTCAGCATCATATTCTTCAATTGCCTTCTTTGCCCATTTCACTGGGTCATCAATGACATCTGCCCATGGTTTTAGACATGCATCAGCCCAATCTTCCGGTGGCTCATCATACACTTCTAATGCTATTTTTGGAGGGTTTGGCATATTGCCTTCAAATAGATGAAATGGAAGGACCTCTTCACTACCCACTTTTACTTCATTTGGTAGCGTGCCAATAATTTCCTCTCGAATTTTACCTGAATAACTTTCTTTTAAAATTTCTACTGCCATGATTATACTCCTTTCTTATTATAGAACACTCTCGGATAAAATTGAGCGTTGATTTTATTAGCCTTTCCGAGCAGATAATTCCTTCTTCACCCCCACCGAAGGAACAAGGATCAAGGTGCAAAGAACAAGGTTACTCTACCTTGTTCCTTTCTCCTTGAACCTTATTTTTATCCGAGAGGCTTCATTATAAGTAGAAAGTAGAGAGATTTTTTGTTCTGACTTTTTACATGGTTTTCTCTACTCTCTACTCTCTACTCTCTACTCTCTACTCTCTACTCTCTACTCTCTACTTTATCCTGTAATGTCCCAATTAGTTCTAACTTATCACCAAATTTTTCTTTAAAAATATCTCCAAGTGTAACTCCCAGTCCATTTTTTTGAGCATTTAGATAGTCTTGTACTTTTTGTTTTTCTTCTTCTTGATAAACTTGTTTTAAACTTAAAGACATTCTTCGCTCTAAAGGTTTAATATTCAGCACCTTTACTTTAACCTCCTGGCCTTCTTTAACTACATCTGATGGGGTGGAGATTTTTTTAACACATAGCTCTTGGAATGGAACTAATCCTTCTATTCCTTCACAAAGATGGACAAAAATATAGGAATCAGCTATTCTAGAAACCTTTCCAGTAACAACTGACCCAATTTCAAATTTTTTAGAAACTTCTTGCCATGGGTCAAGCTGAGTTTGTTTTAGGCTTAACGAAATCTTTTCTTTCTCCTTATCAACCTCTAATACCATCACATCAATTTTATCTCCTACCTTCACAATTTCCTTAGGATGTTTTATTCTTCTATATGCCAATTCTGAGACATGAATTAAGCCATCAATTCCACCTAAGTCAACAAAAACACCAAATCCTGTAATTCTAACTACCTTCCCTTTGCATATTTTGCCTTTATACAAAGACTCTAATACCTGTTGTTTCTTCTGTTTAAGTTCTTCTTCTAATGCTGCTTTATGAGAGAAGATAAGTTTTTTCTCTTCGCGATTACACTCTATTACCTTTAGCTTTAATGTCTTGTTTAAATATCCATTTAATCCTCTTTTGGGGATAAAATTCAATTCTGATATAGGTATAAAACCTTTAATTCCGAGTGTAACAATTAATCCTCCTCTTACTCGCTCTATCACCTTAGCACTTATTATTTTATTTTCTTCAAAAGCAGTTGCTACTTTACTCCATGCTTCTTCTATTTCAGCCCGTTTTTTAGATAGAATTAAGTTTCCCTCACCGTCATCTGTTGTAATGACATAAACCTTAATTTTATCTCCAATAGAGATTATATCAGATGGAGAAGAAAATCGTCTTGTAGATAATTCTTCTTTTGGAATAAATCCTTCTGCTTTCGTGCCTATCGAGACTAAAACACCTTCCTTCTCTACATGTACTACATAGCCATCGATAACCATTCCCTTTTCAATAGGTTTAATACCCTCTTCATAAAATTTTTCTACATCTTCGATTTTCTCTTCTTTTTCTTCTTCCTCATTTAGTTCTACTTTTATTTCGGGTTTTTCTTTTTCTAATGCTTCTTCTTCAGTCTTCTTACGCATTACTTCATCCATCGCTCGCTTAATCATACCGTTGATAATGCCTTTAGATATATTCTCCATTGTTTTCTACTCCTTTTGTAAAGTTCATATATCAGTTACTAATCCATATGTGGTAACTGTTCAGGTGTAATGAAGGGAAAAGGGGAAATAGTGGGAAAATGGGAAATTTATTTTTATGGAGAGGGATTTGATAGTTGTTCTGGTCGTTCCCACATTATAGTCTTTGCAAAAGTAAGTTCCTCTTTTTGGAGTGCGGTAGCTTGCTACCGCTTTGAGCAAAGCGCAAGCAAGCT